>JASLPZ010000239.1:0-11299 GCA_030744725.1 Pirellulaceae bacterium | reverse complement strand
TCGGACGAACGATCAATTCACCAATTAACCGCTACTCTCCTAGTCATCCAAGCTTTCGACGCACAGAGTCCGTTATGCCCGCCAACTATCCTGGGCCGCCTGAACCTGCAATCCACCGTGCCGCACGACTCGGAGACCTTGTCCGTCTGAAGGAACTCGTCACATCGGGCGTTGATATCAATCTGGTCGAGACTCTTGCTGTATAGGTCCCCTCGGAACTGTCGCAAAGAATCGCTGGACCACCACACCACCACAGGAGATAACGAGCCAATGGAAAACAGCGATCAAGAGGCAGAACTTCAGCTCGAAGTGGCGATGCAGACGATTGATGACTACTACAAAGAACGAGGAATCTTTCAAGATCAATTTGGCTTCGGAGAGCAACCGGCCATTGTCGTCGTGGACTTTGCGTATGGCTGGACTGACGAGGCTTATGCTGCTGGCAGCCGGCGTCTCGATCAACCCGTCGAACAAACGAGCCGTCTGATCGGCATCGCCCGCCCGCTGCAGATCCCGATCGTCTACACAACCAGCCCGTGGCGGCCGGAGACCGGTGACCAGCCGTTCAAGTCTGCGGCGGATCGGTCGGAGACATTTCGGTCTTGGGATCAACGGGCCGTCCAGATTGATGAACGACTAGCGCCGCAACCGGAAGATTATGTAATCGAGAAGGAAAGCGCGAGTGCTTTTTCGGGAACCCACTTGGCCGGCTATCTGGTCGACCGTCGTGTCGACACCGTCTTGATTACAGGTTGCAGCACCAGCGCGTGCATTCGCGCGACGGCGACCGACGCCAAGAGCCTTCGCTTCCGTCCAATCGTCGTCCGCGAATGTGTCGGCGACCGCGCTGCTGCAGCTCACATTTTCACGCTGTTTGATATCCAGGCTCGGTTCGCAGATGTGCGGTCGCTGGACGAGGTGCTCACTTACCTGCGAGAGCCGCCGAGCTAGATCACCGTTCCTCATGTTGATGTGATTCTTGGGATCAATTGAGTTAGACTGACTCGCAGTGGAACGGAGCCGTTATTGGGTGCACAATCAAGGAGATCGTAGTTATGTCCCGCCACGCTAACCGTCGGATCTTTCTTCGAGACACTCTATTGTTTTCCACCGGCATCGTCGGCGGAACGGTTCTTGCTTCGACGTGGAGTTCGCTTGTTGATGCGACGCAGAACAAAGTGTTTGCCAAACAAGACGATAAAACCTCTGCCGAAGATCGGCTCCATGAGTTGGGGATTGAGCTCCCTCCAGCGCCACAGCCCGTCGCGGTGTATTTGCCGGCGGTGCGCCATGGGAACACGCTGTACGCGTCGGGACACGGTCCACGTCGGGCGAACGGCGAACTGATTCAGGGAAAAGTCGGCGCGGACTTGACGCTCGATCAAGGCTACGACGCCGCTCGGGTTGTCGGATTGAACCTGCTTAGCACGGTGCGATCGACACTCGGCAGCCTCGACAAAGTTGTACGACTGGTGAAAGTCCTGGGAATGGTCAACTGCACTGCGGACTTCACGAAGCAACCGCAAGTGATCAACGGCTGCAGTGAATTGATGGTGCAAGTGTTCGGCGAAAACTATGGCAAGGGAGCCCGCAGCGCCGTCGGCATGGGCTCGCTTCCCAGCAATATCGCTGTCGAGATCGAAGCGATCTTCGAAGTACGCGGCTAAGGATCGTTCGAGGGATTACTGTCCGATAGTCGCCTTTCGCTCCGCGAAAGGAGCGTGCTTTCGCGGAGCGAGAGACGACAATAAAAGATCGAACACTGCTAAATGTTTGCGGGAGGTAGTGATGGACAAACAACAGAATTCGTTTTCTCGACGCAGCTTGCTGGCCACAGGAGCCGTTGGAAGTCTGCTGACACCGCACAACTTGCTGGCTGCACCGGAGGACAACAAGAACGTGAATCAAAATGTTTACCGACAACTTGGTGTCAAACCGATCATCAACGCTGCGGGAACAATCACGACTCTAGGTGGCTCGCTAATGCCGCCGGAAGTGCTGGCGGCCTGGAACGCTGCGGCAGCGAGCTATGTGAATTTACTCGAATTACAAGATCGAGTCGGCGAGCGGATCGCCGAAATGCTGGGAGTTGAAGCTGCGCTCGTCACCACGGGCGCGGCGGGTGGCATCGTACTTGGCACTGCGGCGGCTTTGACGTATCGAGATCACAGTCTCGTCAGTCGCCTGCCGTTTCCGGCGCAACAGCAAGTCGAGGTGATTCGCCAGAGATCCCATCATGCCTGTTATGACAATCAGGTGAGAGCTTGCGGTGCACGGCTGGTCGATGTCGAGTCGCGACAAGACTTAGAGGAGGCGATCAACGGGCGCACGGCGATGATGTTTGGCTACAACGTCAACGAAGGCGACAGCACGATCCCGCAAGAGGAATGGGTCGAGGTGGCGCGAACACACGATATTCCAACGCTGCTCGATGCGGCCGCCGACACGCCGCCATTGGACGCGCTGTGGAAGTACAACCAAATGGGCTTCGACATGGTAGTCTTCAGCGGCGGCAAGGCGATTCGCGGACCGCAAGACGCTGGACTGCTGCTGGGCCGGAGAGACCTGATCGCCGCCGCCAAGCTGAACACCGCCCCACGCTGTGGAAATATTGGTCGTGGTATGAAAGTCAGCAAGGAGGACATGGTCGCGATGTGGGCGGCGATTCGACGGTACATAAATCTTGATCACGCCGCCGAACACAAACAGTGGCAACAGCGCATCGACGTCATCGCGCAGTCGGTGGCGGATCTGCCTAGCGTCACGACGCGACGCGTGGTTCCGCCGATTGCCAATCATGTTCCGCACCTGCTTGTCTTTTGGGACGAGTCGCGGCTGCGGATCACACGCGGTGAGGTGCAACAGAAGTTGGCCGACGACGAACCATCGATTGCTACGGCGCGCGTACACGGTACAGGTGACGAAGGGTTTCTCATTTCGGTGTTCATGCTGCAGCCTGGCGAAGAGCAAGTCGTCGGCCAAAGATTGCGCCGGATCCTCGAGCAGTCCAGCCGGTAGCTCGTACAGAGGGTGCTGTGCAGGGCCAGCCAAAGTTCGGATCAACGATTCGGGCCGTAAACTGGGTTTGTGATCTATCTGTTCAATCCGCTGACGCAATTCTATTCTGGAGAACAGTCGAAAAGTGACGGTGTGATTGTATCCCGAGAAAAATTCTTTGCGGTGGAAGCGATACTTCCCTAAGACCTTGAAGGGACAATCGCTGGGAAAAGCGGTCGAGCGTCAAGCCTAGAAGGTTCGGCTCCCGTAGCGACCACCACAACGGTGGGTGACCGCGATGGGCTTCGGCCCAACGAAAGCCTATCAGCCAACGCAGTCAGAAACTGGCAGCGGTGACCGCTCAAGCAGCACTCCGTGTTTCTTCATGTGATCCGCCTATGCCTTGCGTAGGCCCCTCATTGCGTGCTGACTCAATGGAGGTTCAGCAGGCAGCATCTTCTTGCAGCTCGCGCCCCACGAATTGCAAACTCTCCAAATCGCTATGGCCGCCGTGGGAAGAAAGCCAAGCATCGTGGCGGGTTTTGAAGACCGTTTACGAGGGAGAAAGGAAGAGCACAAGCTCTGTTGTTTGCCAGGATTCATACTTCCAGCAGCCAACGCTTTAGTCGCGCAACAACGTTGCAACCAGCTAGCCTGTGTTTACGAGGTACTGGCAGGGAAAACGCTGAATTCACGAACAAACGCAATCGTGACCAGCAGGTGGCCAAGACAACCTCCCCTGTAGGACTCGAACTGTGTGGCAAGGTGGCTAACAGTCGCCTGCTCTACTAACTGAACTGCTAGTTCTAAGAAAGGCGAGAGAAAAATGACGAGAGAAACTTGTTGGGCCTCGCCGGCGAGGCGGAGCGGCTTCACCCTTGTGGAGTTGCTGGTCGTAATTGCAATCATCGGAATCTTGGTCGCGCTGTTGTTGCCCGCCGTTCAGGCGGCCCGGGAAGCGGCCAGGAGAATGCAGTGCACTAACAACATGAAGCAGGTTGCCCTGTCGATGCACAACTATCACGATTCGTACAAGTCCTTCCCGCCGATGTCCGTCCACAACGTGCGGAATTATAATGTGAAGCAGTTGTACCCGAACGCTCGCGATCATAGCCGGCCGTGGAACCAGCGGTGGAAAGCCACCTGGCTCACGCTGGTGTTGCCCTTTTTGGAGCAGCAGCCGTTGTACGACCAATACGACTTTAACGAAGGGGTTTGGGGCCGAGCAAATGCGAATGTCGTTAACAAGCGTATCAAAGCTTTTGAATGCCCGTCCGACTCAGCAGCGGCGAGCATGTTTAAGCCGAGCACACGGTCGAACGAGCTCGCTAAAGGGAACATCGCCGCTTTCGCGAACGTTTCGTGGCTGCCTTTCTACTGGTATGTGGATACCAGAGCGGACCGAAAGACCTTGTTCCACGGCAAGTCAATGCGGGCCGCGAAGATCGCCACTGTTACCGACGGCACCTCGAACACTTATGCGTTCAGCGAGGTCCTGACAAGCCCCCACGAACGTGACAGCCGAGGCGCCTGGGCGCATCTGTCAAATCTGATTGCGCCCGACATCAGCACTACTTCCGCGAGTTACAATCGTTGGTATGGCGCGGGACCGAACTCGCATGTCACGCGCGGCTACTGGTTCATGGATGCGCTCGCCTATTGTAGTGCTGACTGGAATGACAAGCGGCTTCGATGCAGTAATACGGGGGATGCTTATTACTCCTGGATCTACCCCCGGAGCCACCACCCCGGGGGCGTGAACGCCGCGCGGGTCGACGGGTCGGTGGGATTCACCCCGGACACCGTCGACGTGATGACTTGGGCGAGGTTGCTGGCGATCCAAGACGGCCAAACGGCTCAAATGCTCCCCTAAAGCGGTCTGGCCGTTCGCAGCGCTATTCTGTTAGAGAACGTCCGCTCACAAGGCATTCTCTTTTTCAAGGGGAGGAGGCGCAGATGCCCCCTCCCGCAGTAATATCGAACCTGGAAGGACTGACTACCATGAACCGATTCGCGATTTCATTTCGTGCTTTGTGGGTGTGTGCCGTCTCGGCGTTTCTGGTCATCGCCGGGATAGTGGGTTGCTCCAGCGACGAGAAACCGCTGAAATTCGACACACCAGAGCAGACCGCCGCAGACGTGAAGGTGATCGCATCGCAACAACTGAATGTTGCCATGCAGACGCCGGACGTGGCGGGGAGTGTTGCCGAAAACCTTGTCCAAATGCTCGAAGAGACCGACAGCTCCAAATTCGGCAGCCACAAGTCAGTCTTCGACAGCCTGCTGACCGGCTGCCGAGACTTCCAGCAACTGTGCACGGAATCGGCCGCTTCCGACCAAGTCAACGCGAAAATCGATGAACTGTTGTCGTTGGTCGCGAAACTCCCAAGTCCAACCGGAGAGCAAAAGGGAGCGCCGAAAAGCGGCCGCTGAGCAGGGGCAAACCGGCCGTCAATTCCCCACAGGGCCCGGGGGGGGGTTGGCGACGACTTTCGGGGGGCACATGGGGCGGGGGCACATGGGGCGGGGCACATGGTGCCGGGCACATGGGGCGTACGTGGTGCCACCCAACTTTCAAGATCAGTGGCATTATTAGTCGTTGCTCGACGCACCCGTCTTCGATGCCTCGACCAATTCACGCTGGGCCCGGCGAAGGTCATAGTATCCCCAGACGTTGTTTCCGACGAACGTGATCGTCAACAACAAACCGGCCATTCCGGGAAGGAAGCCGATTGGCCACCAGGATTGGCCCCACATGAACAAGACAGCGGTGGCGACAAAAAGTCCAGCGATCACCAGCGACATGAAACAACGTCCCGTCCAATTGAGCATCCAAACGCGCCACACGCTGTTTGACCCTTGTCTCGCCAAGCGAAAGAGTTCCCCATCGCCATCGGCGTTCAAAAAGAGTTCGCGATATCTGACACGTGATTCCTTGAAGGCGGCAAGCGCACTGCGCCTGTCGCCCGTGCGCTCTCGAGCGCGGCCAAGCAGCCAGTACACATTGGCCTGATCGCGCGTCGCACCGACCTTGTCGGGCACACGCTGAAGCAGGTCTTGCTTCGTTTCAATCGCCTGTTCGTAGGCCCATACAGCCGCTGGCCAATCGTGCAACATATCTTGGATCTGACCCGCCGTCATTTGCACGTGGCCGAGATGCATCCGAGGTTGCAGGAGGTCTGGGTGTTGAGCGACACAGCGTTGGACATGCTGCAAAGATTCATCAACTGCAGTCCAGGCGGCGGCCGGCTCTGCCCTCAGATAGTGGGCCTCGGCAATCTTGAAGAGCGCATGCGAGCGGAGCAGATCAAAGTCAGAGGTTCCCTGCAACTTGTAGGCTAACTTGGAGAGTTTTTGATTTACTTGCGTAAAAACTGCCAGCGCATCATCGATCTCGTCTTTGAGCCAATGGACGTCGCCTAGACGCGATTCGCAGGTAACGAGCAAAAACTGCGAAGCCCGATTGTTCGGCTTCCGTTGAATTAGTCGTTCTTGGGAATTCTCCGCCAACCGGTATGCGCCCTCGGCCGACTTCAGTTCTCTCAGTTGCCTGTGCACGTCCCCCATCAAGAGGTAGCTTTCGACCAGTTCGGTGTGCCGAATTCCATCGTCTGGTGACTGTTCTAAAAGGGTCTTGCGAATCGAAGTGGCTCTCGTCACGTGAGGCAGTGCTTTCTCAGGCTCGTCACGTCGCAGCAGCGCGCTGGACAACTTGTGTAGAGTATCAGCCAACGTCGGCGGCCAAGAGGCACTAAAATGAACCTGCGCCTCATCTGATTCCAGGTCTCGAAGCGCAGACTCGTAGTGCTCGATTGCGTCGGCCAAGTCTCCTTGAACTGTGAAGATGTGACCGAGCAACATATGTGCTTCAGCGATTTCGTCAGAGAGGTCAAGCGGCATGCTGCCTTGTTGCAACTGCTCCAACTTCGCGAGATTTGCTTCTCCCACGCGCTTTCGAGATTGCAGGCTAGCGTATACCTCCAGTTTTCTCGTCAGTTTGTTGATGTGGCGGCACAGCACAACGGCTTGGTCAACCGGGATGACGACGGCAAGCAATGCATCAACCAATGCTGCTCCCTCACCGGCCGCGTTTGACTCCTTGGCAGCCACAAGAGTGGCTACGCGATACGTGGCTTCAGCGAGCGCTTCGCCGGACAGCGGATGTGACAGGCAGTCCACCACGAGGCGATAGTCACCACCAAGCAAGGCCTGATTGAGCAATTCGGATTGACGGATAGGGTCATCGTCTGGCAATGAGTGGAAGTGGCGGGCAATTAACGTGTGCAGTGGCTTTCGCAGATCAACCGCAGTGAGTCCATAGCGGTCTCGCACTGCGTGAGCCATATGATGATGCATGAATTTCCATTGTCCCCGCAGACCGCGACGAGCCAAGTGACCGCGCATGGCAAGCCTGAATTCGCTAAAAGTCTCGCCCGGAAAGTTCACTTGGTGGCCGTCCAAAATGTCGGCTGCGGACGGAACGAGCCGCAGAAGGTCGGATTTCCGCCACCCGTAAGGCCCTAAAAAAAAGATGCTGCAAACGGCACGAATAAGCGGTTGGCCGAATCGCCGCTCCAATCTCTCCAGAATCAAAGTGCATAGTCCAGATTCGTTTGCTGGTAGGGCCTCTGCAGTGTCTAAGAGCAACTGGTGCAATTGTTCATCTGGAGCACCTGCGTAGTTGCGATTTGCCTTGGCATAATCTTCCGCGTCCAGGGCATTGAGCTCTTCAACCGCCAATCGCCACCACAGAGGCGTCGCGGCCCGCGGCGATGTCCACTGTCCGGTTGTGTCGATGACCACCCAGTCTTGTTTAGGCGGCTTTACCTGATTGACTGCCTTATCAAGCACGAACGTCTTCTTCTTGAGTACGTCTTCCACATCGGGGTGTAGCTGTCGACCGTGGCGATGGCAGATCGAACGGGCGATCAGCCGGGCTGCTGCTTCGTCCACGTAATCAAGTTTCCGCGAAATGGGCGCGGGGTCGGACAGATGCGGCATGAGGGCTTGGTCGATACGACAAGCCGTGACAATCAGACGCGCGTTATCAGGCCATTCTTCGGGAAGCCAGGTGAGACACTCACCGCGTTCGGAGCGGAATTGGTCCACTGAATCGATGAGCAGTACCACCCGTCGTTTTTCCGCCGCCAGGGCCAGCAACTTCGCAAACGTGTCGGCAACGCTGGACGTTGGGGGCACGTCCGCCGTCACACCGTCACCCTGCAGCGCTGTGACCAGTTCATCACTCCAGCGGCGGAGCATGGATTCGTAGCCCGAGGAGTCGATGGTAACCCCAACGGCGTGCGCTAGAACGACAACGTCCTCCACGCGCAGCCGCTCATACATGTGGGAGAATGCTGCACTCTTGCCCATCCCCGTTTCACCGAGCAGGAACATGCACCACCGGTTTTGATCGCCGTCCATAGTCTTCGATAACGCCAATTCAAGTGCCTGTTGGATGAGCTCATCATGTCCAACAAAACCAAGGGCGTGGCCTGCTGTGAACTCCTCAAGCGCATAGCGTTCCGCGTCGAGCCAGCTCGCAGGTTCCGGAATCGTAAATCTGCTGGTGGTGGCATCCATAGCAGCCCAAACATCTTCCAGCACTTGTCGTTTAAATTCTGCCAGATCGGTCACACGCTCGGTGGCCGTGTCCCACGCCACCTCGTAATCCCTCACGCAGTTCGGATGCTTGTCCTTCAGCTCGGCCTTTAGTGCCGCTAAGGCCCTTGCTTGTTCGCGAATATCTTGCTCCGGATGATGCTCGTCACTGTACTGAGCTGCCGTAGCTGGGGACATCTGTGTGTATGGGAGAGGCTGGCGAAAATAGAACAAACAGAGACCGGGGGGATCGCCCTTCAAACCGTATTCTATCTCGAGTGCCGTGACGCTCTTCTCGGCAACGTCTGTCTCGTACCCCACCTCTCTGATCGCGCTGAGCATCTGTTCCGCAGGCGGCGTCCAGCCATAACGGTCACCCAGCAGGACAATCTGGAAGGGGCGGCAATAGTCGATTTTGGCCAGACAAGTCCTGAGCACGACAAGTTCCTTGGCCGTTTCCTGTTGCAGGTCCACCACATCGATTCCCCACCGCAAATCTACGGTTTCTAAGTGGTGCCGTCTCTTTCGCAACCGCTCGGCCAACTCAGGAAAGACCTCTCGCTTCAAACAGTCCCGTTCAGCGTGCATGTCAAGGAACGTACTAGTGACGAATAGAGGTCGGCTTTGCCAATTCGGTGCGTGGTTCACTGGGCGACTCTCTATAGCTCAAGTGGATGATCTTCTAGAAATGGCTTTCCGCCGCAGATGATAAACTTCCCTACGTCTGAAATCGCTTGGCGGCAAGAGGGCCGTACCTGCAGCAACCTTCGATTGGTAGTTTGCGAACATCAATCATTGTTGTAAGAAAAAACGATGTCGCCGGGCAGAGAAAACGATGTCGCCGGGCTGTAGTACGAGCCGCCCCCAAAAAACACAAAGGCTCTCAGGGCCTCGGTGTCGTACTTATCCCCACACCACTCACGGACAATCCCGTGCATGCCGAACAAGCACCAACGGTTCGTCATCTGGCTACAGAAGATTCGCTCAGCTTCCTTCAAAACTTGGCGACATGCACCGTGCTTCAATCTACAACGAAGGCTCGTTGCCGTATTGATAATCCCTTGTGTCGGGCGCAGCAAACAGATTTCCACACTTTCTCGGTCGGTCGACGATAGTAAGTGCCGCCAACTTTCCTGGCCACGGGAGAGTTGGGGAGAGTTGGGGCCACCGAAAGCGCCGGGATAAACCGGTTTGGAGTTGGGAATGCAAGAGTCCTAAGAAGAAGATCTAGTCAATCACTTCGGCCTTTGCCACACATGGTGCCACACCACACTCCACACTCCACACTTGGCACACTTGGTCCACACTTGGTGCCACCCAACTTTCAATGCCGACACATGGTGCCACCCAACTTTCAAGATCACCCAACTTTCAAGATCAGTGGCATTATGCCATGCAAGTGGATTCGTCGGTGTCTGACGTGCCGATGCAGTCGATCACGGTGCTGCTGACACAAGTAGAATCAGGGGGCTGAACGTGATTGCTATGTCGCGAAGTAGAGTTGGGCAAGCAATCGGACTGAAGAGACGTACCGTGATCGCGGTCGTGTCGTCGAAGGGTTCAACGAGGGTGCGTTCAGGTGAATGCCTGACGCGCGTGTGAGATGCCTTGCAGCCAGCTGCGGCCCCGACGTTGGCATTCGGCTGCCATACTTGGGGGCCTGCCTACCGCGCGATGGAACCAGCGGCCGAAACCGTCGATCAGATCCGCCCAGCAGTCAATCGAAATCTGCAGCCGCTCCAAGATTGGAGCCAGGTGAGCGGGGATCGCGCCTCGTTTGTCGTTACGCAACTGGCGGCCAGTCCAGTCGAGCAACTGCAGGTATTGATCCAGGCTGAGCGGCAGGAAGCCACGGTCCGAAGCTCGCCGTTGCGACGTTGACGCCAGCGAATGTTGTTCTTCTTGCAATTCGACCGGGCTCAGCCACTGATCACCGGTGACGGCGCCACGCGAGCGGCCACGCCGTCGGGCTCGTTGCTGGCGTGCCTGAATCCGCTCGTAAGCCGAAGTGAAACAGCTTTCCTCGGGAGTCGTTGTAATTGCTGCACGGATCGGGTTCAAGTCGACGTAGATCGCGCACGCCAGGATGGAAGTTTCATCCAGAAGCTTCTGAGATCCGAATCGTCCTTGAAAAAATCGGCCCGTGCAACAGTCTTCTTGGTTTGCGCGCCGCGCTACGTTCTCGCTCAGGCATCGCATCAGCCAGGAGATGCTCGAGAGGCGCTTTCGAAGTTTGCCTATCTGTTTGGACAGTACCTTCAACTCCGTGCGACGCGGCGTTGCGGGTGTGCCGTCGCGATCGCGGCGAGCGGGAAATAGATTCCACCAGCGCCGCGCCACCTCGCTATCCGACCAGCTGGCAACCACATCAGGTCGGTTCCTCAGAATCGTGTGAAAGTGGTTGGACATCACACTGAAACCAACGACATCGATCCCAAACTCCCCGGCCAGAAACTCCAGACGAGTCTGAATCCACTCCTTGCGGTGATCGTAGTTGTCACCGCTGACGGGGTCTTCCCCGCAGAGATACGCTCGCCGGACACAGCGATTGATGCAATGGTAGACACCAACAGTACTTTCGTTGATCGCGTCGCAACGGGGCAAGCGAGCCATGAGGTCACCTCCAGGGCCAGCGCACACTAAGTGTATTGTCCAGTAAGGATTTGGATCAAGAAGTCGACGCTCCATCCGGCCATTCGTC
>JASLPZ010000238.1:0-11314 GCA_030744725.1 Pirellulaceae bacterium | reverse complement strand
CATTGGGGATCTTGCGGAGATCGTCGCGCCAAGTGCCTGTATCTTCGTCAATTTGACCTTCCACCAGCGCCCAATAGACTTTGTGAACCATGCGACCTTCGAACTGTTCCGCCAATCTGCGGGCGGCTCGCCGGTTGGTGCCCATAACCAGGACCCCAGAGACGGGTCTGTCGAGCCGATGTACCATCCCCAAATAGACGCCGCCCTGGCGTTCCCCTCTGGCCTTGAGAAACTCCTTGATGCGGACCTCCAGGCTATCGATTCCTCGTGCGGCCTGAGTGAGAAGGCCGCCAGGCTTCGCGACCGCCAGGCAGGCCCCTACTTCATACAGCACCTCAAATCCAGTTTCCGTGACATTCATGCATATCGAGTGTAGGAGTTTTGCCTCCGTTGCCAACACCCCAACCGCCACGGCCGCGATTCGACCGCCGCAGATCGACTCAATCCGCAACCGATTTTCATCGCATCAGATGTTTGTCGACGAACGCGAAGGCCTGCTGATAGGCAGCGCTGATTGCCACAGGATCGCCTCCTCCGAGTCCATGTTCGCCGCCTTTGATGGATAGAAGCTTGTGAGGTACCGCCTCCTTCTTCAGTTCGGCCGCCATCATGACGGACTGTTCATAAGGTACATCCGTATCCTTGGTGCCATGAATCATCACGGTCGGTGGATATTTGCTCGTCACATTCTTGACGGCCATATACGGATAGAACTTTTCGGGATCATTGAGCGGGTCCCAGCCGGAGACGGCCTTCGGCCATTCGCCTTGCTGGCGGCAAAACTGATAGAAGGCGCCACCGTTCCCTTTGCGTTCACGTGAATCGGAAACCGGCGGGCCGCTCACCTGACGATACGCGTCGGCTCGAGATAGCTTTGTACCGTAATGTCGCGGGTGAGGACTCGGCTTGCTGTACCAGTCGCCAACCAGGTCACCATACCCCCAAAACGAGAGCAACACTTTGGGTCTGGGCGTCACCCGAAAACCGCTCGTCAACGTCAAGTAGCCACCCGCCGATCCACCAGCCACGGCGATTTTAGTCGGATCAATCTTGAACAGCCGTGGACCTGCTTCGTGGATCCAGCTGAACGCGTCCTCTAAGTCTTTGACGATTTCCGGGAGCTGTGTTTCGGGCGCCAGCCGATAGTCGATCGAGACGATTGCATATCCTGCGTTTTGAGCCCACGTCTTGACTCGACGACTAACGCCCGCGCGATGCCCGTTGATGAGTGCCCCGCCATGGATCCAGACAACCACTGGACGCACGATATCGTCGTCGGGCCGGTAGACATCCGCTTCGATCTTCAACTTGCCGACTGTCTTGTACGTGAATGTCTTCATAACAAAATCTGCCTCTGCCGCGGCCGCCTGATCGGCCAGCCACAACCCGATCGCAGTCGCGACGCCAACAGAGAGGAAGCCGCGTCGATCCATTTTCGTTTTCATCGGTTGACCTTTATCTGGAGAGTCTTCCAAATTGCTGATCAGCGCGCGATCAGCCACCTCGTTGCCAGTATAGGCTTCCCTACCGGACGAATCCGCGGATTGCAACTCGAATTTGGCGGAGTTTCCAATCTATTTCTTCGAATCGACTGTGCCATCATTTGCGAACTCGGCTTAGAATAGGAGTTTCCCCGCTCGCCCCTCACGGAAGGATCCCTCGCCCGATGTGCCTGCGTCGGTTCCTGCCAGGGGCTCGATCAACCGTTGATCGGTCCCGCGGACGAGGCATCTGTTCGTCCCGAATTGCTGGCCTGGTGTGGAATTATTAGTTTTGTGTCAATTTTTGATTTTGGGGTGGAAGAGGATGGTCGCCTGGCGAGATAGTCATTGATTCGCGATCAAAACGTTTGGTTCGCGGAGCGAACCACGACAATCAGGCTCGACAACCCTAGTTCTTAGTCTTGACAGAGCACAGATGTCGCAAAATTGACATTCGAATCTTGAGAGCTTTCCATGCGACGCATCCTTCTTGGTATTCTGGCGCTGCTGTTTCTAGGCGCAGCAGGTGCAATCTACATTCGTGGCGTCACCGACGAGAACATCTTCCTACTGAGTGTTTGCCAGCGTGTGGGTCTTGTCCTGGGCACCATGTGGTTGGCCTACGAGCAGGTCCTGAAGATCGGTCAGCGGTCGCCACCCTGGCTGCTGGGGTGTATCGGCCTCTGCCTGCTGGTGATCGTGCTTCGCCCTAAGGCGATCGTGATCGTTGCGCCATTGCTTGCGTTGGTTGCCGTGCTACAGTTCTTCGGCTGGCTGTTCAAGCCATTGCCGAATCCGCACAAAGCACCACGACGACCGAAAGACGGTCCCAAATGACTAAATTCGATCGAGCGCATCAATCCACCGAACGAGTTCGGTAATCTCGCCACCGTTCAATTCACGCGGTGCCGGAACTTCGTTGACCGTGACTGGGTATTTCATCTCACGGAACCTGGCGATACCTTGCTCAACACGCTCTGCCAGCCGTGACGACTTGACCAGTGTCGTATAGATCGCCATGCGATTGATTGGGTCGTTATCCGGCAGTTGCATCCGCATCGGCAGACCGGAGTCCACGGCAACAACGCCAGAAAATAAATCGCGAGATTGAAAACCGGTCAGATACGCCATCGCCCCACCCGCCTGATGGCCATAAACCACCACGCGCGTCGGATCAATGTTGTACGTGGCAATGGTTTGATCGACAGTCTTGCGAATGAATTCGACTTCCGTCCGCGTCCATTGTTTGGCGTTCTTCGGTTGCGGGGCGAGCACGATCAGGTCGCTGTCTTCGCCGTGCTTCTTCCATCGTTCGGCAAACTGATCGCGATGAAACGCTCCCGGTGCGGGCAGATAGACTACCAGGCCATAGGCGACGCGCGGGTCATAATCGACGGGCACAACGGCCACACACGCGTTCGGCGCTTCGGGAATCTGGATGTCAATAACTCCCAAATCGACCTTTCGGACGCCTTCCAATGGTACGTCGTCCCGAGCTGGTGGCAGCTGATCTTCAATCCGAATCGGAAGCGTGCCAAGCACCACTTCTAGTTCGACCGTTTTGTCGTCCCTCTGAACTGTCACCCGTACTTGCGTGCCAACTTCTCGCCGGGCGATTTCCGTCCGCAGCGTTTCCGGGTCGTTGTAGGCCTTGCCATCGAGCAGCTGAATCCGGTCGCCTGATTGGAAACCGGCGTCGCTGCCGCCGCTATCGGGATAGACATATCGAACGACGATTCCATCGACACCTCGCCGCGGAAGCACGCCCAAAAATGGATGCTCGTAAGGCAGCAGTTTTGACGCCAAGGTGGCTTTCGTTTCGATGCGATCAGTGCCTCGCATGATCGCAATCGTCACTTCGTCTCCCCCGTAGTACGGCCCCAGTGCGTGCTTCAATTGAGCCTGAGTGGCGATTCTCTGACCTGCAACTTCCACAATCGTGTCACCTGCTTTGATGCCGGCTTCGTCGGCTGGCGAGCGAATCTTGCAGGCTGACACCGTGGCCGGCTCGCTATAGATGCTGCCTTTTTCCAGCGAGATGCCGAGTAAGCCTCGATGCAAGTCCTTCCCTGCCTTCATCTGTTCGAGATGCAGATTGATCTGATCCAGCGGCACGGCAAAACCGATGCCCGAATCGTACCATTCCGCACCCGCAAATTCGCTCGTCGCCTGCGGGGACATCGGCACCAACACTCCAATCACGCGACCATGGATGTCGACCAATGGACCACCGTAGTTGCTGGGCGAGACCTTGGCGTCCGTTTGAACCGCCTTGCCCCAGATCCGATTTTTGGCGCTCAGAATTCCCGTCGATGTATTTGGGATCTTCGGGTCCAACGTGCGCCCAACGGCCAACGCCCATTGCCCAACTACCAGTTCGTCGCGCGGCAAGACAGTGGGCAGAACGAGTTTCACTTCCGTATTCACTTTCAACAGAACGAGCATCCGACTCTGATCCCGAGCGACGATTTCCGCGGCCGCGCGACTTACGTCGCCAACGGTGACCAGAAAAGAATCGGGCTTCTGGACAAAATTTAAAGCGCTGGATATCACGTAGCCATCTTCTGACACCACCAAGCCGGTGGTCGGCCCGTCGCCGACAATGAACTTGCCCACACGTTCCAAACCGCCAAATGTCTCAATCCGCACTACCGACGGAGCTACTTTGGCCACGGCCGCCTGCAATGCGCGTTCTTCCAATTCGATCAAGTCGTCATCCGCACCGGAGTCCGGGACGTACGATGCAACGGCAAGCAGCAACGTGGCGATCAACAGTCGTTCAGGAATATGATTCATCGAGAGCTCATTTACTTCAGCGTGTAACGGCTTCTTCGCTTGGGCTGGTATTTCAATCGGACTGAGACTTCGAGCAACTTTCTGAGGGACCTCATTCATCAGGCGCGAACAGTGATGTCTCGAACAGCGTTTGCCCGCGTTGGACGAGCAATCGCACTTCATCAATTCGATCGATAAAGGAAAGTACTTCTTTGAGATCGCTGGCGGACCCAGCAAGTCGATCATTCACAAACAAGATCATGTCATCCGGACGCAATTCAGCTTCATCTGCCGGCGACCCCGCAACGACGTGGTCGATGTACGGCGGCGTCTTGGCCAAGACATCCGGGATCAGTACGACTCCCAACAGGGCCAACGTCATTGGCGATTCTGGCTTGCGTAGGTCGGGATCGACCGAACGCGGCTGCAGTTGTCCGCTCATAATCTGTTCGACGGACGTTTGTACTTCCGCGATTGGAATCGCGTAGTTCAACCAGGTGTTGTCCAGTTGGTTTCGTAGTTCTTTGCCAACGAGACCCGCGAGATGCCCGCGACGGTCGGTCAAAGCGCCGCCGCCCGCCCCCGGATTGTTCGTCATTGCATCCAGCACATACGCCGGTCCGTCGTAAGCAGTTTCAAATGCCCCACGGCGGGCTGCCAGACGGGTTCGCCCGGCGACATTGCCATGCAGAACACTGGATGCTTCATCGCCCACTGCAACGTTGAATAGATTACTGAACGCAAGGACCCGCGAGCCAGCCAAGAGCTCCACTGTATCGTCCAAATTGAAATGAGGCAGGTCTTCGGCATCGATCTTCAGCACGGCGATCTCCACGCGAGGATCGGCGCCCACCAGTTCGGCATGAAACCGACGTCCGTCATCCAACACCGCCGTAATAAAGTCTGTGTCCAGAACGTAGCTCCAAACGGTCAGGATATGCCCTTCGGATGAAATCGCAAAACCGGACTGATACGCCTCCAGACCACGGGGACCGCCGGCTCCATAGATCTTGACCATGCGTGGCTGCACCTCTTCAACGATAGGGGCGAAAGTACTTTCACCCTGCGCCGGCATCACCACAATCTGTCCGGCCAGCACGAACACCAAGAACACGCAAGTGCTCCATCGCGGCTTACTGGATTGGCGCGTTTCGCAACGCATTTATAACTCTTCCTTGGCTTCGGCCAATTCGATTTCAACGAACTCGATTTCCGCGAAGATCCCGCCACCATGACGCACTATTATCCGGTGTGGTGCCTGCAGTCCGACGACTTCGCGATAGTCGTCGAAATAGACTTCGCAGGGATCCTGGCCCAATTCCGGGAACATCTCCAAAGCCATCAGCCGACCGCTTTCTGGGTCGAACGACATCTGCACTTCGACCACATCAAACGTGACGACCACCACGTCGTACAGTCCGTCATGGTTGCGCAACGGCTGGGTGCCGAGATAATAGGCATCGCCAATCTTGCTTGGCCCTTCGATCAACACGCGGCGCCAGATATGCAAGGCAGCCAACAAACCACCGCTGCCCGCCGGACCCAGCTGCTCTGAAAAGTCGGTACCCATAACGACCGTCGAACGACCCGCTGGCACCGTGGCTACAGAGTCGCTGTGCCCCAACTGAAAGGCCACCTGGCCTGCATCGGCCGCCTGTCCCGTCAAGCTCCACACGCCAGCAACTTTGCTGAAGTCGCCATCGGACCGGCAACCGTTCCAGACACGTTGCAGACTTTGCTGATTGAAATAGTAGTTGGCAAATCCTGTTCTCTTCTTGATGAACTTGGCAAATTCGTCTGGAATTACAGCTGCCTTGGGGCCATGGGGTGAGGCCGGTTTCTCCTCCGGTTCACCAGGTTGTTTCCCTGGTTCTTTGCCTGGAGGCCGCGGGCGCGGTTTCGGTTGCCGCCGCTCCTTCTCCGTCTGTTTCTGCACCAATTCAATCAACTTCTCGCGGGCGTGCACGCCAGCCAACCGTACAAGCATCTCATGCTGCTGACCGTCACGCAAACAGGTCAACGGCACGCGCCATCCGCGCGGATAAATGCCGAGAACGTTCTTGAAACCGTTCACTGACCCGATCTGCCGACCACCAAACCGCAACACTTCGTCTCCGTAGCGAAGTCCCCGACGGTATGCGTCAGACGATTCCAGGATATTCGAGACGACGACGCGTCCATCTTGATCAACCGAGACCGTCGCACCGAGCGTGGCATGATCAACAATGCGACCGCTTCGCAAATGTCCCATGAAGTTCTTGATCTGATTGATCGAGATCGCGTAGCCCAGCCCAACATTCACGCGACCTCGTTTCTCGAACGACCCACGACCGTTGATGCCAATCAACTGGCCTTCGGCGTTGAATAGCGGTCCGCCGGAGTTGCCGGGATTGATCGAAGCGTCCGTCTGAATGCAATCGGCATATTCCAAGATCGTTCCTGCCGGAAACTGGTAACGATGGACGCCGGAAACGATTCCATACGTGACCGTTGGCTGAAAGTCTGTCGCCAACAGGAACGGGTTACCTACCGCGAAACACCAATCGCCGGCCCGAACCTCATTACTGTCCGCCATCACGGCAGTCGGGAAATCATCGCGCCCAAACAACTTGATTAGCGCAACGTCACCCGTCGGATCCAACCCCACGATCACGGCGTCGTACAACCGCCCGTCGGACATGCTGCATTGCATGTATTCTCCGACCGGGGATGTGACATGAAAGTTCGAAAGCGCATAACCGTCGGCGGAAATCACAACCCCGGAACCGCCACCATTGCCATCGGCGGAAAACACCGAAATGGCAGATGCCACCGCGCGGGCAATCGCCTCGGTTCGCTGGCGCTGCGCCTGCAAGACCACTTCCGGTACGTCGTCGGCAGCCAACGACACTGTGGGAAACAGAAACAGCATTGTGGACAGAGCGTTTACGAATCGCACATTCAGTCGCTTCATTTAGTCAGCCTTGCATTGCAAAGGTTGAGATTGTCGCCCCTCTCTGAATCGTCATTGCCATAACCAACGACGATTTTCAGCCGGCGAATTCCCTGCATGTCCAATTCCAAATCGAACGGTTCATCTCGACCCGTGATCTTGCGAGAGAACAGGACTTCATTGTCGCCGTAGATCCTCAGCTCCAGATCCGCTTCGTAGCGAAACCCGTCGTCAACGCCGACCCGTGCGAGTAAGTTTCGATACGGTTTTGTCAACCGGTAGGTGACTTCCGCATGGCTATGGAGCGCCAGCCCTTTTTCATAGGGCTCATCGTCCAGCTTGAGCACGCTGCCGTATAGTCCTGTATCAAACTTGGGACTGAACCAACGATGGGCCGAGGGCGGATTGCCGGCACTGCGGCGTGGCTTCCAGACGACCGATTCACGGGGCAAATCACTCAGATAATCAATGTTTCCAACGGAATAGTCCAACGTGGTCAGCTGCGCAAGTGGAATTTCAAATCGAACACCCGCGACACAGGTTCCGTGCAAGACGTCTTCCTTTAGTTTCATTGTGCGGGCGTTCCAACGCGACCCAGAAGCATCAATCACACGGCACATCGGATCACCCGATGCGGACGTCGTCCGATGGTAGTAGATCACGCCCTCGACTTTGCGACGCGGCACATTCACGGACGTGTCGTCAAATACGAATCCGACCGTAGACTCGTCGATATCCCCCACGACACCTTCCGGTGCGTCCAAAGCAACCTTGACGGATGTCTCGTCCGAGTCGTCCTTAGTGGATGCTGTCTTCCGGATGACGACAGCGTCGGACTTGCGTGGGCTCTTCAGAAGCTCCTGCCATTGGTCGAAGGTGGCAGGTGTCTGCGGCATCAAACGCACGTGATCAATCGCTCGTGTCAGGATGGTAGTCTCGGTCCCGTCGAGCAACGAGACATTGGCGCGAGCGCCGTCGACTGTGTATTTCGCGGCGTGCAACACTGAACCATCGAGCAGCGTCACCACCGTCGCAACGTTTTCGCTGCGAGGCAGCGGTGCGGTCAATTCACCCACCTGTCTTACGAGAAGCAATTCGTTGGACTTGAGCGTACGATTCCCGCCGGCCGTCTCGATGATGAGTTGCTGCGACGTTACCTCGACCAATCGTCCAGTGACAGTATCACCCCGCATTGACGTGACGGACACCTCCAAGGGTGTTACGGCCATGACGCCCAACAATATCAGGACAGTATTCAACCTTGACCTCCAGAATCCTTCTGCGACTTGGGACAGCTGAAACAAGCAGGCTCAACTGGCCAACACTTGACCTAATTGGCTTGGCTGCCTGACACCTGTGCCAGTCGCTCTAAATACTCTTCGATGACGTCGCGAAAATGTGCTGGCAAATCCTTGCTGATCTGTTGAAGCGCCTCCTGACGTGCCTTAGGAGGCAAATTGCCCCAGCCGGACTTTGTGCCGATTTTCTTTTGATCGACGTCACCTGGCCCGCGGCCACCAAGCGGTACGGAATCAGATGCCGGAGCCGTCGAGCGCGTGCCCCCCTGCCCTGAGGCTGCACTCTGCTGTTGCTGCTGCCGTTGCTTTTCCTTCTCCTCGATCATCTTGTCCAGCTTGGCAATCACGTCATCTTCTTGTTTCCGAACGCGTGTCCCGGCGCGGGAAAATCGCAATCGACGCTCGATGTCTTCCATCATCCGCGCGATCTCATTGAGCGAATCCGTTTTCAGTGGGCGAATATCGGATTCCATCAATCTGGCGACCTTTGCATATCGCCTCGGGAGTTCACTCTCGTTCTCAAGTAACCTTTCGAGCGTGGCGAGACAAGAGTCTTTCTCCATCAAGCGATGCAGCACCACACCCTGATAAAACAGCAAGGAAGATGGATCGATGACGTCTTTGGGTAGCAGACCCTCTAGAGGAATCTGCGCTTCGTCGTAGAAATCATGCTGCGCTAGCCAGCGACCATAAATCAGTCGAAGGTGGTGGCGTACAAACGGCGGCAATTGCGGATCGTTCAGCAGCGCTGATTGATCTGCCAGCGGGGCCGATGGCGTGCTTCGACACATCTCGACAATCAATCGCGCTGCATCATCTGCCCGCGCCATCGTTTCGGCAAGCCGATCGAGCAACGCCTCGGGAGTCGCGCCTTCTACCTCGTCCCACATCGCCAGAAGTTCTTCGCCTGTCGCTTGCTCTAACGGCAAGGCCGTCAGCCAGTGGCGAATCAGCTGTTGCACGGAATCAGGGCGGGGCACCGACCAGCTCGCGCGAGTGCCCAATTCGTTTGGCTCGCGTGACAAGGATGATTGCGCCGACGCAAAAACCAACAGCACCACGAGCGGCGTTATGATTCGATGACGGATCATTGGCGGTTCTTTCCAATCTCGATGTCACGTGTGACACGGTAGATGCGTTCTTGCCGTTCTGCCAGTTTTGACAACTCCCGACGAAGGTCACCGTCCGTTGTGGCACCGACTGGATCGTCTATATCCACGAGCAGACGAGCGTAACGTTTTGTGCGCGTATTGATGCGAATCTGTAGACCACGGATCATCTTCAACTCGGCAATCTGATCTACGAGTGGCATGTCTTCAGGATTGATGGGCGTCGATTTCTGTGGCGGCTGGCTCTGCTTCTTTTCTTCCATGTCTTGCTGCGCTTGTTGTAGCGCCGTAATCATGTCTTCCAAAGCCGCAATGATCTCCTCTTCCGCAGTTTGTGTGATTAAACCAACTTTCACTGCCGCCAGGCGATCGGCCACCGATCGCATTTCGTCGCGCATCTGCTGGACCGTCTCGGGAAATGCAACCGACGATCCTTCTTCGACGAGCACCAGCAGTGCCTTGTCTGCATCAACCGCTAGCTTGGATTCGTCGAACCCCAGTTTGCTGGCCTGAATATCAACTTGACGACCGCGATCATCCGCAGCGATTTTTTCCAGACGCTTCGTCGATTCATAGATTTTCAGCTGGGATTCGAGCATCCGGCGGAAGCGGCCTTCGAGCATGGCCAAAGCGTGCTCGACCTCCTCTTCCCGCAACTGCCGGAGAATCTCTTCGAGCTCTTCCTTCGCCTTTTCAAGTTCGCGGCGTGCCTCTTCTTGCGCTTTCACTGCGTCATCACGTTTGGCCTCTTCCAGTTTCTGCTGAGCTTTCCGCATCCGCTCCTCGGCGGCCTGAATGCGTTTGCGTGCCGGATTTTCGCTCTCGGGAGGAGGCGGCGAATCGCCTTGGCCTGACGCATCTTCACCATCCTTCGGCTCACCATCCTTCGGTTCACCGTCCTTAGGCTCACCGTCCTTAGGCTCACCATCCTTAGGCTCACCATCCTTGGGCTCACCATCCTTCGGTTCACCGTCTTTCGGCTCACCTTCTTCCAACTCTTTGATCCTCTTGGCCAAACCACCAGTTCGTTCAGCAACACGTTCCTGATCACTCGCCAGCTTCTTGGGATCGTCGGCATTCTGCGTACGACCTTCAAGTCCGCGTTGCAGTCGAATCAGCCGCACGACTTCCTTGATAAACTCGCGAACCTGATCACGTTGATCTTTGCGACGTTCCGAGCGATCTTCGCTGAGCAGCAATTTCAGTAGATCTTTTAGATCCTTCAAGGCTTGCTCTTGGTCATCGATAGCTCGTTTGAGCTTAGCTGGTGGTGCCAACAACTTAACGACGGCATTCAACTGCATCCGCGTGAGTCGTTCCGAGGACTGCTGCACTGCGCGTTTTAGCAAGGCGGCGCGTTGCGGATTTGTCGATGCTTCGATTTCCGCCATGCGAATGATCGTCTGCTCGAGTCGCGCATAATTATCGGCGATTCGGCTCTGATCAAGTGAGAGTCGTTCAATCTCTGATAATTGCTCGTCGTCAGCGGCGCATCGGCTGGAAACCAATGCGATAACCAACGCCATGGCGAGAAAACCGTGAGCGATAACCAGCAACCTGATTTGCGGCACACTCAAAAATCGACTTTTGGCCATTTTCGGACCCGAAAATGACCCAAAATCGATTTTTCGACTTTTTCACGAAAAAGTCGAAAAAAGTTGAAAAAAAATGTTTTTTCAACTTTTTTTTACTTTTATATACTGTTTTCGATTTGTTTAC
>JASLPZ010000237.1:272-11345 GCA_030744725.1 Pirellulaceae bacterium | reverse complement strand
AAATCAACACACACTACGTCTCGGGAGGGTAATCGAAAACACCAAGCAACGGTATGTTATTAATCGGGAGTTGCCTTAGCGGTGATTCCGTGTCTGACCACGAGAAGCGAGTCAAACCACTCCCTGCACTGTCACAAACGGAATCGGCCGGCCGAAAGAAACCGTTGTCGGTTGGTTCGTCTTCGCTGCCTTCAAATCTTCGGAATGCAACCCGTTGGACCTCGGCGATTCAACCACGACTTCGCCCATCGATCGTGGCTTTAGAAGACCACATCACTTAGCTTTTGATCGGCGCGCACCACGACGGATTTCCACTGGTAACACTGGTCGCCCAGTAGTTCGGTGGCTGGCAGAAAATACGCACCAATTTGCGCCAGATCGGCAATCACTGGATCTTCGTTTGCATTCCTGTAGCGATTCCGAGAGAGCACCAGAACGAAATACTCACCCGCCGCGGGCAAACGCAGGTCGTACGCCCCATTCTCGTCCGTTCGTGTGTATGCGCCGCCCAACATCCGAATCGCTCGCAGCGCGGGATGGTTCTCTTGTGGCAGTGGATCCGAAGGACGAAGCCCTTCGACGGGCGCACGCTGTTCGGAACTAGGTTG
Organism: Pirellulaceae bacterium; assembly: GCA_030744725.1. Classification (GTDB taxonomy): domain Bacteria; phylum Planctomycetota; class Planctomycetia; order Pirellulales; family Pirellulaceae; genus ARS98. Next base: position 10,737 of record JASLPZ010000237.1, on the reverse strand, counting down.
TTGATTTTGAGGCACGACAATCACGACCGTTCCTTCATCGGGAATCTCGGCACCATTCTGAGTCAAGTAATGAACGTGGCCGTCCACGGTACATGGTCGCGCGACGACTTGGGCGGACTCTGGCGAGGAACCACGACCACCAACCAAGACGCCGAACACGAAGGCAATAATTGCCACAAACGCCAAGAGAATGCCTTGGACATAAAGAACGCTGCGCGGGATCGAGACTCGATCGACATCTACCTTGGCTGGTGCCTTTTGAGACGACTCCGATTCGTTCTCGTAAACCCACTCGACGTCCTCGTCGTAGACCACGAATTGCGAGTAGACATCACCCTGATCTTCTCCCTCTCCCGGAGACTCAGACTCCAACGGGCGGTTACCACCGGAAGGGCGAGTCGATGACACGGGAACCGTGACATCAATCTTGCATTTGGGACATTTGGCGACATGCCCCACCTGACGCGATCTGGCGCTGAGCTTTTGACCGCATTGTTCGCAGGCAAATCGAATCGGCATGCGCGGGGCGAGCCTCATGGTGGGAGCGTCAAGAAATCACCTCGCATTGCCACGAGGGGGCCGATCTGGCAGTGATTCTATCTTAAACCAACTTGACCGTAGCGCATTTGCACTTTGCGAGATTTATTCTCGGTGCTGCTCCGCCCCAAGGGCATAGACCAACCAAGGGAACGCATTCTGCCGGTTGATGAAAATGCGGCGTTTTCTAGGGACGCTCGTTCTCGTCGTGACGAGAAGCCCCGTCGATAGCATTGAGACCAAGTGCGACCACCAACAGCACCAAGTCGATTGCTACCAGAATGCCGCATCCGCAGGCAACCCAGCGAAGCACCGTCGCACCAGGAGCGTCACCAAGCGCGGCAACCAGCATGGACACGGCCATCAAAAGCGAAAACGCCACTCCCAAGGTGGCGAATCCCGCAACCAGAACGGTGATCACACGTCGAGAGATCACATTATGCCCTTATATGTTACCTAAACCGTCTAGTTTTGCGGGTTCTGCATGTGGTGTCAATGGGCGCGATGGTGGGTGCAAAAGCCACGACGCAATCACGCTGTCAGTCGCCTCATTCGTTGACGAATGCGACTCGGCGGTCACAATAAAGCAAGACCATGTGAATGCCGAGGTACACAGCAGCTTGGGCTTCACTTCGCCACGCTCGATTCACGACCTTCTGGGTTCGCGTGGTCTGCTGCAGGTTCTGGCTGCCCACGGCAAGGCAGGTGTCAGAAACCGCCACCAAGTCCGGGAGAGATTGATGGTTTCACACTCGATTCGATGCGCAGATCGTGCGATTGGAGGATTGGGCGGTATTGCCTCACGATCCTCTGGTCTGAACCGCAACAACGTCCTTCGCGTCTTGGCGGTCGGGCTGGTCTTCTTCGGTCCGATACAGGGCGGCGCAACAAGCACCGCAGCCGTGGTCACGATGAAGAGCGGGATGCAGTTTCAGGGCAAAGTCACCAAGATCGGGTCTCTCAACGACAATCCACTCAATCCGAATCGGACTGTGGGCGCAGTCGACGTGAAACCGATTGTGATTCTGGACGACGAACTGCGATGGGTCTTTGTTCCGAACCAGCAAGTCGCATCGTTTGCGGATAGCCCAGCGGCTGGCTACGAAAAGATCGGTATCGATCAGCGGGTCGCTACGGCCGGCAAACGTATCAGTAGTGTGGGGCCGATCATTCGCATCACAGGCTTCGACGAATGGGGACGACGCGTGTATTCCATGCAAAGCAACCGGGGGCAACTAGATGTCGTGCAGGGGATAACGCTGATCACTCCCACGTACACCAAAGTGCAAGGCTTGCTGATTAAGAACCCATTGGTTTGGGACATGCGGATTGCCACGAGTTCGATTCCGCGAGACGTGCTTAGCACCGTGTTGCGCCGCCAAATCGACGACAAAGATCCAGACGGCCGGTTGCGCATTGTCCGTTTGTACATACAAGCCGAACGGTACGGCGATGCCCTGGAGGAATTGAATCACGTAATCAAGGACTTTCCTGATCTGTCTCACTTGAAGGATCAGGCTGCAAGATTGCAACAGTTGTTGGCGCAAGAATTGTTGCGCGAAATCGATGTTCGCCAGGATGCCGGCCAACATGCCCGCGTAAACGCTTTGTTAAGCCGATTTCCCAGCGATGGCGTGGCTGGAGAAACGCTGTTGAAAGTACGAGACCGCATTCTGGAATACGAGAAACGCAAAGGGCAGTACGATCAGATCCTAGAGATGCTGGGCCAACATATCTCAGAAATCAAGGACGAAGCGGCCAAAATGCCGTTGGACGCGATCTATGCAGAAATCAAACTCGAACTGAGCATCCACACGCTGAGTCGCATGGCAAGTTACTTGCGATTGGCGGATGATGCCACGTTAACGGTCGATCAGAAAGTTGCGTTAGGTGTCAGTGGTTGGCTGCTCGGCGGTGCCGATGCTTTGGACAATCTGGCTGTGGGCCTGTCATTGATCGAAGCACGCAATGAAACGACGAAGTACCTGCAAGCCACGCGCAAGCATGAACGCGAATTGATCTTGGACAAGATCAAGACGCTGGAAGGTGGCGCTCCCAAGTATCTGGCGCTGTTGATTGCTAATATGAAGCCACCCGTCGTAACGCTACCGCAAAACGAAACCGACGTCGTCGCAGATAAGGAAACACCGGGGTTCTTTGAAATCACCATACCGGGTATCGAAGATCAGGCGTCGTTTAAGTACCACGTTCAGCTGCCACCCGAGTATCATCCCTTGCATCGATACCCTTGTATCGTCACGTTGAACGGTGCGGGGACAACCGCCGCGCAACAGGTGAGTTGGTGGGCCGGTGACTTCGACAAGAACAGCCTAATGCGTCGAGGGCAGGCTTCCCGGCAGGGGTACATCGTCGTTTCGCCGCACTGGACCAAGCCGTATCAACGGAAATACGAGTTCTCGCCGCGCGAACATGCCGCCGTGCTATACAGTCTACGGGATGCCTGTCGGCGGTTTGCCATTAATACGGACAAGGTATTTCTTAGCGGGCATTCAATGGGCGGCGACGCCGCTTGGGATATCGGGGTGTCCCACCCTGATCTTTGGGCTGGCGTCATCCCCATCGTGGCCAACAGTGCAAAGTACGTGAATCGCTACACGGAAAATGCGCGAGGCCTGCCCTTATATTTCGTCGGTGGTGAAAAAGATGGCGGGTGGCTTCACGACAACGGTATCGAGTTTGATCGGTACATGCGGCACTCTGGATACGACTGCACGATCGTGCAATATCGTGGTCGCGGCCACGAGTCGTTCCAGGACGAGATCCAGCATATTTTCGATTGGATGAATGTGCCTGCCCGCACCAGAAACTTCTATCCGCGTGAAGTGGAGGTTGTTTCGATGCGCCCCTGGGATAACTATTTTTGGTGGCTCGAACTGGATGACTTCCCCGTCAACGCCATGGTCGTCCCCGCCCAATGGCCGCCGGTTCGCGGGACCCGGCCGATTCAAACCAGCGGCAGAATCCTGGAAAACAACCGCATCACCATCCGCACCGGAGCTCAGAAGGCGATTGTCTGGCTGACGCCGGAAATGCTCAGTTTCGACCGCCGGATCACTGTCACTGTTAACGGGCGCGACATCCGAGAAGACGTCAAACCGGATGCCGAAGTGCTGTTGGAAGACGTACGCACTCGAGGAGACCGGCAGCATCCGTTCTGGGCCAATGTCAACTGGAGAGGTCGGGGCCGCTAGTCCATTTTACTTCGACAGCAGGCAGCCGGCGATGTCCCAACCCAGATCGGTGGACCGCACATAGAAACCGCCTGGCCCCAAGTAGCGCCGCGCCACCTCGAAGTCTGGCAGTTCGCCACCGTCGATTTGCTGTTCTCGCAAGGTATCTTCTTCTTCGGGCTCAAAAATGCGATTCAGCAGTTTGCCTAACACCGATTCAGACTCTGGCATGCGGCCCTGCTTCATCATCTCGTAGGTGACACGGATCGACTCGTCTGTGCGAACAAAGAAATTGAAACTGTCATTGGTGGATCCCAGTGCCACTAGGGCTTGTTGCACCAACTGATGGTCAACCGCCGCGGAGAGTTGATCGTCAGCTTTTCGTTCGGTCAGGATGTCGACCACATAATCAACGTGAGATGCGATGATCAAATGCCCGTATGCGACCGTCACAGCCGAATTGGGTATCATCGGCTTTTCTTCTTCCTCTTCCGGTTCGTCTTCGGAAAAACTGTCGAAACCGAAGCCGTCAATCTGTAGAGTCTTCGTTTCGTATGGATCATCGTTTAGGATTTCCCAAATGATCAGCTCGCCAAACACGCGTTTCTTGGCGGCTGGGTCCGATTCCATCGCCCGATTGACGGTGTCCATTACGGCGGCGGGATTCCTAACTTCGAGCGCGAACAACATCCGTTCGCTTTTCGGTGTAATTGGTTCGCGATAGTCGGAAATGAGCGTCGCTCGCGTGCCGAGAAATGCGATCAATTCCTTTTCGATGTCAATCTGCGGTCCATTCTGGTCCGTTTTGATACTCTCCAGAACGTCTTGAAACACTTCGTCGCCGGCAATTTCGTTGACGAGTGTTTCAGCCGAATAAAACGCTTTTTGAACATCCCAGTTGAACGACAAGTAGGAAGCCAAATCACGCGGAACCCACTTAGGCGGCGCAAGCATTCCGGCGTTGGGAAAGTCCAACATCCGTGCCGCCAAATTGTACTTTTCCGTCCGCTTGTCATCCGGCGTCCGCTCTACAGCCGGTGCATAGACAAACGTGCGATGCATGATCTCATACTGCTCCTCAGACAAAACAACGTATCCACCTACACCCTTTACGGCATCAAAGCCCTGGTTGGCCAACACGCGCAGCATGTCGGTGCCGCGGCGACGGCGACTTTGGTCGTAGGCACGCATGATTTCGGTGAATCCAAATGGATCGACGAACCAGCGAACGTGTGGAGTCGTCTCGCCAAACGCCTCATCGCTTCGATCAAAGGCATGTTTGAAGGCTGGAACGGACACCAGTGACGCTCCCTCAGTCGCACCAAACCGCGAAACAACCTGGTCGATCACTTCTTCATGATCGACGGCAATCAAGCGATCCTGATGAACGGCAATGAATGCCTGGTTTGCCGGCAGTTCTTCCGTGGCTGCCACGGTGTAGACGGTCGTTTCGACGCCATGAATTGTCTTGGCTGTTTTTGTCGCTTTGCGCTTCGTGAATTCTTGGTCGATTTTCTTCAGCAACAACTGTGTCTCGTCGTCGTGGTCGGTCACGTCAACCAGCACGATGAGTGCCCGCTGGGCACGCCGCTTCTCGCTCTGTTCCGCCTCGGCTTCTTCAGACGCCTCTCTCGTAATCTCGGCAATCTCTGCGTCGCTCTTGCTCTTGGCCTTCGCGGCCGCAACCGCCTTGGCAACGTAGGCCTCGATTGCTTGCGCCTCTTTTTGCAAATCCCAGGGCTGGGCAACGGCCAGGCAAACATCGCCTCCGTATACGCTCTTGAGGTCGCTCCAGGTGAGCCCCAGTTGCTTGTCAGCTCGGTTCATATTGGAACGCAATTGCCGCTTCAGGTCTTCGACAAATGGTTGCATTTTTTCGTCGGCCATTAACTGACCGAGCTGCGTCTCTTTCCAACTCTCAACGAGCACGCCAATGTCTGGAATCGAAATGAATCCTTTGGTGGTCGTGGGGAGCAACGACTCGGATGGTTGAGCTGCAGTCGCCAATGTTCCCTGCAGCCCTAAAGTCAAGATCAGGCAACAGAGGCCGTATCGAAGAACAGATGCGGTCACGATGGTTCTCCTGCAGAGGAATGAATGTGCGACCGACCAAGATGTGCACATCAGAATGAGGGATTACAGCATTGGGGATGGAGGTTGTATCGGCTACAAATTCGTTCCGTAAATACATTCTATCTTGCCAAGCCTTTGCAATTGCCTAATCGGCAAACTGAGTTCAAATGCTATCACAGGCTGGGAGATCTAGTAAGGCTGCAAGGCCAATCCGCAAGACCGTTGCGGCCACCGCGCGTGCTGGACGAAATTGAACGCGTGCGCCATAATTCGCCGAATGCGACGATACGACCTCGAAAACCTAAGCCACGACGCCGTCCACGGTTATATTCCATTCTCGTCGAGCGAATCCCTTGACGAGGGGGAGACTTCCGAGCGCCAGGTGATTGACCATCCCTGGGTCCAGAGAATGCGTCACATCCACCAACTTCAAACCGCTTGGTGGGTTTTCCCAACAGCCGAACATACGCGCTTCCAGCACATTCTCGGTGCGATGCATTTGGCCAGTCGAGCTGTGGAGGCGTTGTACGCAAGCCTATGCGAGCATTGTCGGGACACCCCAAGCCGAGGTTACGTCGAATCGCTGATGCGGATGGCAGGCCTCCTTCACGACGTCGGACATGGACCGTTCGGTCACTTTTTTGATTCGCATTTTCTGCGCGACTTCGGGCTCACGCACGAAAATCTGGGAGCCGCGATTATTCGCGACGTGCTGGGCGACACCTTGCGAGGATTGCGAAGGAATCCGAATAGCCGCCTGCAGGACGACGAGACACTCGACCCAACACAGATCGCCTGGCTGATCGTGCGACCTCGTACCGGCGACGAGGACTCACAACCAAAGTGGCTCTGTTTTTTACGAGCTCTGCTGAGCGGCATCTATACGATCGACAATCTAGATTTCGTCATGCGCGACGCGTACGTGTCTGGCTATAGCCGCATGGCTTACGATCTGGATCGACTGTTGCATTACAGTTTCTTCAGCGACCAGGGGCTCACCATTCATGATCGCGGTAGTGACGCTTTGATTCGATTCATGGGCGTCAAGGCCGAGCTGTTTCGATCGATCTATTTCCATCGGACGGTTCGCGCGATCGATTTGACGCTGGCTGATCTGTTCAAGCAAAGCAAACGGCACTTGTTCCCCGGCAACCCGCTCGACCACTTGGATGACTATTTAGAATTCACGGAATCCTCGCTGTTGGTTGATGTCTCCCGCTGGACACGTGACGCGGACCTCAACAAACAAGCGCTCGGCGCGCGTTGGCAAGACGTATTGCGGCGTCACATTCCATGGAAAATGGTCTGCCAACGCACTTTGATCTTTGGCGAAAAAGACCAAGAACGAAGCAGCATTTTCAGGGACGACAAGTACGTCGAAGTGAGAATTCGGGAGGCACTTCCGGCTGAACATCGCGAACTGCCGATACGAGTCGACATCGCACGGCACATTCACCGACCGCATACCAACGGCCCTGCGAGCGGACAGAACTACCTCTACGATTCAGCCCGCGATCGGATCCGACCTCTCACCGCCAACGAACTGATTCAACGCATTCCAGTCAGCTACCGCATTTGCCGCATTTATGGTCAGTCAGACAGGTGCGCTGCGGAACTTGCCATGGCATTGGATGGCCTAATCGGTGATGGTGGCTTGGACGATTTGACCAACATGTAGTTTGGAGAAATGGCAAAATGTTTTTGGCATTCGGCGAAGTCATGGCGCGGATTGCGCCCGAATCCCACCTGCGATGGGCGCAGTCGTTACCCGGCCGTGTGGAGGTCACGTGGGGTGGTGGCGAGGCGAATGTCGCAGCGTCGTTGGCGATGTTCGGAAAACCCACGCGATATTTGACAGCCCTGCCAGACACGCCGGTAGCCCGTTCGCTAGTGGCAACGTTACGTGGGCTGGGCGTCGAAACAGATCACGTCAATTGGCGAAACGAGGGACGTCTGGGGTTGTACTTCGTCGAGGTAGGCGCGAACCAGCGAGGCTCGACCGTGCTGTACGATCGCGACTTCAGCGCCCTCAGCCTGGCGCAGGCCCACGAGTATGACTTCGATGCGATTCTGGACGACGTTCATTGGCTCCATGTGACAGGCATTACGCCAGCGGTAAGTGAGAGTGCGTATCAGTCCAATCTTGAATTGGTCCGGCGCGCGAAAACCACCGGTGCCACCGTCTCTTGCGATCTCAACTTCCGCAAGAAACTTTGGAATTGGCGGCCAGGGACTGGGAAACAGCAGCTCGCACGTGAATCGATGGCCGAATTGCTGCCACACATTGATGTCGTGATCGGCAACGAAGAAGACGCCGCCGATGTGCTTGACATTCACGCGGCCGAGACAGATGTCCGTCAAGGCCAGATTAACGCCGCCGCCTACGAGCGGGTCGCCCGCGACATCGCGAGGCGGTTTCCCAATCTGTCGCACGTCGCCATCACCCTGCGGCAGAGCATTTCGGCGGATCACAACAACTGGGGCGGATTGCTGCTGGACGTGGCCAATAACTGCGTTGCCTTCGCGCCGTTGGATCCAGAAGGCCACTATGCGCCGTACCGGATCACGGACATCATTGATCGGGTCGGAGCGGGTGATTCGTTTGCGGCCGCCCTGCTCTACGCCTTGGACAACGATCGCAGTTCCACCGCGGCAGCGGAATGTGCGATCCAAACCGCAGTCGCCGCCAGTTGTCTGAAGCACTCCATTTCCGGTGATTTCAACTTCGTCACGATGGCCGAAGTCGAGGCGCTCGCCTCCGGAAATGCCACTGGACGTGTGCAACGCTAACCACCAACAACTTCAATCCCATCAAGAACATGGACCACGACCAATACGAAAATCCGTTAGTCATCCGATACGCCTCACGTGAAATGAGTCACTTGTGGAGTCACCAGCGCAAGTTCAGTACCTGGCGTCGGCTCTGGGTGGCGTTGGCAGAAGCCGAACAGGAGACTGGACTCTCGATAACCGACGCCCAGATCGAAGAACTGCGCCAGCATGTGGACAACATCGACTTCGAGAAAGCTGCTCAGTACGAGCGTCGCCTGCGGCACGATGTCATGGCACACGTACACACCTATGGCGACGCCTGCCCCACAGCCCGACCGATCATTCATCTGGGCGCGACCAGTTGTTTCGTCACCGATAACGCAGACTTGGTCCTTCTGCGGGATGCGTTGGAATTGGTTAGGCGTCGACTGGTCAAGGTGGTCCAACGACTGGCCGATTTCGCGCAAGACTACCGAGATCTGCCGTGTCTGGGCTACACTCACATGCAACCGGCACAACCCACGACCGTCGGCAAGCGTGCGTGCCTGTGGAACTACGATCTGGTGCTCGATCTGGCCGAAGTCGAACACCGCTTGAACACGCTGCTGATCCGCAGCACCAAAGGCACCACGGGAACTCAGGCGAGCTTTCTCAAACTGTTTGACGGCGATCATCAACGCGTCAGCGCGCTGGAACGACTGGTGGCACAGAAAATCGGGTTTTCCGCCACGTACGCCGTTACAGGACAGACGTATTCAAGAAAAATTGACTCGCAGGTCCTGGACGTCCTCTCCGGTATTGCTCAATCTGCCCACAAGCTGGCTACCGACCTGCGTCTGTTAGCGCACCGTAAAGAGGTGGAAGAGCCTTTTGAAAAAGAGCAAGTCGGTTCGTCCGCGATGGCCTACAAACGGAATCCAATGCGGTCCGAGCGAATCTGTTCACTGGCTCGTTTCACGATCAGCTTGCAAACGAGCCCCGCGCAGACGATGGCGACGCAATGGATGGAACGAACGCTGGACGACAGCGCCAACCGGCGGCTCGTCCTGCCGCAGGCATTCTTGGCGATCGATGCCGTATTGATCCTGCTTCAGAATGTCACGTCCGGCCTAGTGGTCCATCCGCGAGTTATCGCCAGAAATCTGGGTGAAGAGCTGCCGTTCATGGCGACGGAGAATATCTTGATGGAGGCTGTGGCTGCGGGCGGGGATCGACAGACGTTGCACGAATTGATCCGCCAACACAGCCAAGCCGCCGCTCAAGTTGTGAAACAAGACGGTGGAGCCAACGACCTGATAAGGCGACTTAGGGGAGACGCGGCGTTCGCCGGCATCGACCTTGCCTCCGCGATGGATCCAGCTCAGTTTGTCGGTCGCGCACCCGAGCAAGTGGACGAATTCTTGCAGAACGTCATCGCACCCATTCGCGCACGGTATCCTGAAGATCCTGACGAGAACATGTCTGGAGAAGTTACGGTCTGACCAGAGATCAGAGGTGCGATCGGCTTGCTACACCATATCCACGGGTTTGCGCGATCGCCGCTTCGATTGGCGGCAGGTTTGGCAGGTGCCTGAAATGATCAGGCGATGACCACCAACGCGAAAGCGACGCTCACGGGCCACCGAATTCACCAGGTTCAGCAGCTGGTCGCTTTCAAATTCGATCAACTGTTGGCACTGCGTGCAGTACAGATGATCGTGCTGAGGATAGCCGTAGTCGTGTTCGTAGACCCTGCGTCCATCGAGCTTGAATTCGCGCAGCAGCCCTGCGTCCACAAATTCATTCAGAACCCGATATACCGTCGCTCGCCCAATGTGACCAGCTTCGCTCGAGGCAGGTAATTGCTCGATCAGTGATTCCGCATCGAAGTGTTCGTGACGGCTGTAGACTTG
>JASLPZ010000237.1:0-262 GCA_030744725.1 Pirellulaceae bacterium | reverse complement strand
GACGTTTAGGCTGCGTCATTCGCTTTCCACGACTCTGCAGAAACTCCTCAAAGCGTTCGGCAGGAGATTGCGAGACGTCGACGCTGCCCAGCGAGTTTTCTTCAGCCATCGAATTGCTTAACCAATTTCATCCAACAGGCGATCGAGTGCGACATCGAGTTTGGCATCCGTCTCGTACGCGCCCGATGCGATTTGGGCACGCAGTTCGGCCACCCGATCCGTACGCACATCCGGCAGGCCGTTAGCCCGACTTACCAGATCC
>JASLPZ010000236.1:0-11347 GCA_030744725.1 Pirellulaceae bacterium | reverse complement strand
CATTGCCTGCAATTCGTGTCACTTTCCTAAACTGAACGGCCAGTTGTGAGGAGCAATCCCTGTTCCGGGAGGGGCTGTTTGAGCACCGCCGAAGCCCCCCTGCCAGAGCCGATTGAATCCAATCTCGCCTTCGATCGCCGATCCGCCTACGATATAACCAAGCCTGCATAAGCAAGCCCGCCAGACGCGGACACCTGAATTCCTCACGCAAGCAAGACGTATGGGCATCCACGACCGAGAATACTATCGCGACGATACCCAGAGTGGGGTCAATCTGGGTGGCGACTGGTCCATCGTGGCCAAGTTGATCGTCATCAATGTGGTGGTCTATGTCGCGGATATCTTTGCTGGCGGCGATCACTGGCTCATGAAGAGCCTGGCTGCCAGCCCCGAGTCAATCACCAAGCCGTGGATGTGTTGGCAGCTGCTCAGTTACGCGTTTGCCCACGACTACCACGGATTCAACCACATCTTCTGGAACATGTTCGGCCTCTGGATGTTCGGCCGAGACATTGAAAGTGTCTATGGAAGAAAAGAGTTTCTCTGGATGTACCTCCTTACGGCGGTGCTGGGCGGACTCGTTTTCGTCTTACGCAGCATGGCAGTCTCTGCCCCGGGCGATTGGCCATTTCATCGCGTCGTGGGGGCATCCGGCGCCGTCACGGCGGTGACGCTACTTTACTGTCTGCATTTTCCCAAGCGAACCATCCTGCTCATGATGATCCTCCCGGTGCCCGCCTGGGCCGTAGGAATGATGATCATCGTGGGCAATATAGTGATGATGTTCAATTCGAGCGAGCCCGTCGCTTTTGATGTACATTTGGTGGGAGCTGCCTTCGCCATTGGTTACTTCAAATTTGGGTGGCGCGTCAGTAGTTGGGTTCCCGGTCTGCGACTTCCCAGGGTCAATCGGTCGACGAAGTTGAAGCTCCATGAACCTAAAGACAACTATGAAACGCTCGATGTCGAAGGCGATCGACTACTGCAAAAAGTTGGCCGCGACGGCATCGACAGCTTGACGAAGTCTGAGCAGCGAAAGCTGGAAGCGTACAGCCGACGTATGAAGCAGAAACACCGCTAACCCGGCTCATTCGATGCCTGGAATTTCTAAAGTCAAAAGCTTGAACGAGTTGGCCGATCTACTGGCCGAACTCCGCACTACAGATGGCGACAAGCCGCCTGTCGTCGTCCATTGCCATGGAGTCTTTGACTTGCTGCACATTGGGCACATACGCTATTTACAAAAAGCCCGCGAATTGGGCGATCTTCTGATCGTAACCGCCACGCCGGATCGGCACGTCAACAAGGGGCCGCATCGGCCCGCTTTCAACGAGAAACACCGGCTGGATTCGCTGGCAGCGCTCGATTGTGTGGACTACGTCGCGGTAAACGAGTGGCCCACTGCTGCTGAGACGCTGCGATTGCTCAAACCTGATATCTATGCGAAGGGCGCTGAATTCCGTGACCACGGAACTCCCGAACTGCGCGGAGAAGAAGCTGTCGTGCAGGAGCTTGGTGGTCGCGTTGAGTTTATTGATGAAGTGCGGTCCAGTTCGTCTCATCTGATCAACCAGTATCTTTCGCAATTCGACGAAACGACCGACGAGTACCTCCGTGATTTTCGTTCGCGCCATTCGCTTTCGGAAGTGATTGACTGGGTCGAAAAGGCCCGCGGGCTCCGCATTTTGGTCGTTGGTGAGGCGATCATTGACGAGTACTATTCGTGCTCCGCCATCGGCCAATCCGCGAAAGCGCCGATCTTGGCGGCACGTTACGAATCACATGAACGGTTTGCCGGCGGAGCAATGGCCGTGGCCAACCATTTGGCCTCGTTCTGCGATGGCGTTGACTTGTTGTCGATGATCGGAGATATGGGCTCCGAAGAAACGTGGCTGCGGAGTCAATTGAATACGAATGTCCACGCGGATTTCGTGACGAAGGGCAACTCGCCCACGATCGTCAAACGTCGGTATCTCGAATCGTATTTCCAGTTGCCGATGTTCGCGATCAATTTCCTCAATGATGACCCGTTGTCGGCCACCGAACAGTCCGATGCGTGTCGCCGACTCAAAGACGTCGATCAGTACGACGTAGTCATCGTGACTGACTATGGACATCAGATGATGGCGCCTGGAGTGATCGAGACACTTGGAAACGGGGCTAAGTTCTTGGCGGTCAACACGCAGTCAAACGCGGCGAATAAAGGCTTCCACACGATTTCAAAATACTCACGAGCAGATTATGTCTCCTTGTCAGAACTCGAATTACAGCTCGAGTGTCGCAGCCGCAACGGCGAACTCTCCCAAATGCTGATGGATGTCGGTCAGCGTTTGTACGCGTCCACGATTGCAGTCACGCTCGGAAAACTCGGCTGCCTTTGCTACAATCGGCGCGCTGGATTTCATCAGGCGCCCGCACTGGCCACGAAAGTGGTTGACCGCGTGGGTGCTGGCGACGCCTTTTTTGGCTTCACTTCGCTGTACGCCGCCTTGGATGCGCCGCTGGAGATCCTCGCATTTCTGGGGAATGTTGCCGGTGCCGAAGCCGTTGCCGTTGTCGGCAACAAGCAGACCATGGACTCGCTGCTTCTCAAGCGGCATATCGAATCGCTCTTCAAATGAACAACGATCTGAAAACCGTGCTGGTAACTGGCGGCGCCGGGTATGTCGGCGCTGTGCTGACGCCCAAACTGCTGGCGGCCGGCTATCAGGTGAAGGTGCTAGACCTCTTCATTTTTGGCGAAGGCCCGTTGGCTAATGTCCGCAGCCATCCAAATCTGGAACTCATCAAGGGTGACATTCGGGACGTAGGATTGCTTCAACGGTCGTTTGTTGATTGCGATGCCGTCATTCACTTGGCCTGCGTTTCCAACGATCCCAGCTTCGACCTCGATCCGAAACTCGGCAAGTCCGTTAATTACGACGCCTTTTTCGACATTGTGGCGGCGGCCAAACAACGGCAGGTCGAGCGGTTTATTTATGCTTCATCGTCGAGCGTTTATGGCATCAAGAGCGATCCCAACGTCACTGAAGAGCTACCGTTGGAACCGTTGACCGACTATTCAAAATACAAAGCCCTCTGCGAAGACGTGTTGCTGGACGATCCGGATCGTGGCTTCACGACTTTGATCTTGCGTCCGGCCACGGTCTGCGGCAATTCGCCCCGGTTGCGGCTCGACTTGACCGTCAACATCCTCACCAACCATGCCTATCACAACGACGTCATCAAAGTGTTTGGCGGGCGGCAGATGCGGCCCAACATTCATATCGATGACATGACAGACGTTTACCTGAAGTCTCTGGAATGGCCGGCAGAACTGATCGACGGGCAGGTTTTCAATGTGGGTTACGAAAACCATACGGTCGCGGAGATCGCCGAGACGATTCGTGAGGTCGTCGGGGATCACGTCGACATTGTCACAACACCGACCAACGACAATCGGTCCTACCACATCTGCTCGGCCAAGATTCAACGGGTCTTGGGCTTCACGCCGAAGCGGACCATTCGAGACGCGGCAACCGATCTGCTAACCGCCTTTCGCGCGGGTCATGTTCCCGATGCCATGTCAGACGATCGGTATTTCAATGTCAAGACGTTACAGTCGATGAAGACGCCTTGAGTGTCGCGACTGAACAGTTCTCAGATCATACCGTCCAGTTCGACGTCGACGCGTCATGTCGGCGGCGGTGTACTACGGCACCGGTTCGACTTTCAGTTCGATTTGGAATGGCTCGAGGATTTGCACCGTGCCCTCGACGCGGTCAAATTGGCCTTTCAGAGTGGCACCCTGCCGCCGGCCCGGCGAATTAGCACTATACAACGGGCGCTCGAATGAGAGCGTCGGAGGGACGCTCCAGCCGTACGTCGTATCGACAAAATCGATAGCCGATATCGAATCGAACGAGGCGCGACTCAGCTGTTCGTTCACCGCGCTGAGGACCCGCTCCTGGCTCTGGACCAGTCGCTGAGCATTCCGGTAGACCGAGAATCCTCCCCAAGGTATTCCTACCACCATAATCAGTAGGAGGATCCACTTGGTGATTGTCGCAAATCCATCGCCCACTGAACGGCGAACTTTCTCCCACCGCGATTTTCGGGCCTCTGCTTTAAGGGCATTGTCAACCGAGTCGTGCCACACCTTTGCACGTTCTTTCCGCTTCTCAAGCTGCCTGACCCGTTCGGCGGATTTCTCGCGGTCCGTCGGCCGCTTGCGATCCACAGGAGTCCGATCACGAGCCGTTATTTCAGGGGGAGGAGGCGCGGACGAAGCGGATTTCGCCGGTTGATTCGGTGCTGGGGATTTCGCCGGTTGATGGGGCGTCGAAACCGCACGAATGGTGTGAGCCGGCGCTTGCGTTTTTTGCGTAACTCGCGGAGCCTGTGCCGGTTTGCCACCACCACCTCTTCCGCTAACACCAACTTTCTCCAACTGCGCGATGACCTCTGTCATCGACCGAGTACGAAAATCGGGCTTTCTGTTTACCATCCTCCGAAACGCGACGTCCAGCTCCTTGGGAACATCGTGTCGTTGCTTGACGAGCGAGGGAATCGGATGTTCGCGATGCGCGAGAAGCCTCTTTACAAGCGTGTCGCCATCGTAGATCGGCTGACCGGTAAGAAGATAAAAAAGGGTGCAGCCCAGGCTGTAAATGTCGGTTCGCTCGTCAACCTCCTTCGTGGAAGTTGCCTGCTCGGGGGACATGTAGTCGACCGTACCCATGACTTCACCAGTTTGAGTGAGGCCTCGGTCGACCGTCACATCGTAGTCCCCCGTCTGCGTATCAACGCGGGCCAACCCCATGTCGAGGATTTTCACCGTTCCATTGTTGTCCAGCAGTAGGTTTGCTGGCTTAATATCCCGGTGAACTACGCCTTGGCCGTGGGCATACTCCAGTCCCTTGGCTGCCTGGAGGATATAGTCGAGCGCCTCGGATACGGGAAGGCTGCCACGCTCGGCAACGACGTCCGCTAAATCCTGACCGTCGACGTATTCCATTACCAGAAAGTGAGTATTCCTTGTCTCGCTGGCGTCAAATGCCGTCACAATATTGGTGTGAACTAACCTCGCTGCAGCCTCAACCTCCTGCTGGAACCGGCCCTTCGCCTGGTCAGATTTGGTCATTTCTGCTGGCAGGACCTTGAGGGCCACGATTCGCTTCATCCGTCGATGTTGTGCCCTGAAGACCTGCCCCATTCCGCCTTCCCCGATCTGATCGAGAAGCACGTAATCCCCCAGAATCAAACCCTTGGCTTTGCCCTTGTACAGAGTCTGGGTCTGAAACTTCGTGAGCTTCCCTTGGCGGAATAGCAGTTTCGCCATCTCCTCTCCGTCTTTTGGCCTGTCGTCATCGGACAACCCGCCAAGAAGCTGCTGCACCTCCTGCTTAGTCATGAGACCACTATCGGAGAGCGTCTGAACGAATTGATCGAGAAGAACAGCCATGATTACTTCCTGCGCCAGCCAGATGAGATCTACTCATTGTAACTCTCGTCCCTGGGGCGAGTCAATTTGTTGGGGCGTACGGCAGACAGAGGTGGATGCCATGCGCTGGGCCACAAACGGGGTTCAATTAACGTGCGGATTCTCCTCACGCTATCCCAGCCCGACCGTGCCGTTTCGATGCGTCAGTAAATGTGTCTACCGACGCAGAACTGGGCCGGGTGGCCCTGGCGGTTGCCCGCCAGGGCTCCCACAGATCCGGACGTGCCCGCATTAGGGCATCCGGTTCCTCAACCAACAGCTTCACCATCCACGTGGTCCCCGAAGCTATTCAATCGAGTGACGTGGACATGCTGATTGAACCTCGATGTGTTCGGCATGTTTCCCTCGATTGAGTCTGTTGGCCGACGCTTCGCTTTCCTCCACAGGGTCCTCCGGGGCGAGTTCCCCTGCTTCAACGGTACTATCAAAGCGCTACGACGCCCTGCTGCCATCCCGCCGCACTTCGTTTCCTTCGTTTGGCGGTACCTCGGTTGCACTCGTTGCTTTCGCTCCCTGACGGACGAGTGCGCCGCCAAGGCCTGGAGTTGGTAACTCGGTATCTCCGGCCGGGAATTCGCCGAGGAGCGAACAGGGTTCTCCCAAGTTCCTGGGGAACCACGATTGTCCGTCTGCACATGTTCCAATCCGACGCCAGCAGGACTGCTTGCACCAGACCATTGCAGTGCAGCAGCGTGGCCCTTGAAGGCCCAAGCGCAAAGGCTCCCACGACTGGTCTATCGACGCTCAATAGCATGGCTTTCGGACTCGCTGTCTACGCTTCGCAATGCGGATTACTCCAACACCACGCAAGACTCGCTTCCAGTTGCTGGTCAGGCTCTACTGGACGGGCTTTCCACCCGCAAGGTTCCGATGAAGGGTTTCAAAGCTGTAGTCTACATCGCATTCCCCCTTCCCAAGCTTCTTGGCGCAATGGGCCCAACGCCGCTGTAAGAACACGGTCTTGAGGCCTGTCACGCCCGATGAGTTGGTTCGGATGGGTCATTTCCTCCAACTGAGGAAGGCGTGCCATGCCCCTTAGACGTTTGGAACGATTGAAGTTAGCGCACGGAGCGTCTTTCGAGGGACCCTTGAACCCACAGGGCAGCAGTGTTATTTTTGAGAGATTTTAGACATTAGATTACGACAGATAGTCGTCGTCCCCCTTGTTGCTGGAAGGACCATTTGTGCCGCGTCGCAACGACATAAGGAAGATTCTCCTGATTGGCTCCGGCCCGATCGTGATCGGCCAGGCGTGCGAATTTGACTATTCCGGGACCCAGGCCTGTAAGGCCTTGCGCGAGGAAGGGTACGAAGTCGTCCTGGTGAATTCGAATCCGGCCACCATCATGACCGATCCCGACATGGCGGATCGGACGTACATCGAGCCGTTAACGTGGGAAATCGTGACGAAGGTGATCGAGCGTGAGCGGCCTGACGCTCTGTTGCCCACGTTGGGCGGCCAAACCGCTTTGAATTTGGCCATGGAATTGGACCAACACGGCGTACTGGAGAAGTACGGCGTCGAGATGATTGGGGCGGACGCGCGGGTAATTGCCAAAGCGGAGGAGCGCGAGCAATTCAAGACGGCGATGCACAAGATCGGGCTCGGCGTGTGCCGTGGCGAGACGGTTCATACGATTGAGGAAGCGCGTCGCGTGCTCGACCAAATCGGCTGCCCCTGTATTGTGCGACCAAGTTTCACGATGGGCGGATCGGGTTCGGCGATTGCCTACAATCGCGACGAGTTTGATGTGCTGGTGCGACGCGGGCTCGATCAGTCGCCAGTCAATGAAGTGCTGGTCGAAGAATCCGTGATCGGCTGGAAAGAGTACGAGATGGAGGTGATGCGGGACCAGGATGACAACGTGGTCATTATCTGCTCCATCGAAAACTTCGATCCCTGCGGCATCCACACTGGCGATTCCATCACTGTTGCACCTGCCCAAACGCTGACTGACAAAGAATACCAACGGCTGCGTGACGCCAGCCTGGCGGTCATTCGCGAGATCGGCGTTGAGACAGGCGGTTCCAACATTCAGTTTGCGACGAATCCCACCGATGGTCGCATGATCGTGATTGAAATGAATCCGCGCGTCAGCCGCTCGAGTGCGCTCGCTTCCAAAGCCACGGGCTTCCCGATCGCCAAGATCGCCGCCAAGCTGGCCGTGGGCTATCGGCTCCATGAACTGCGGAACGATATCACGCGAGAGACAACGGCCTGTTTCGAGCCGACGATCGACTACGTCGTCACGAAATTGCCGCGTTTTGCTTTCGAAAAATTCCCGGAGGCCGATGCGACGTTGACCACGCAGATGAAGAGCGTGGGCGAGACAATGGCGATCGGACGCACGTTCAAAGAGTCGTTTCAAAAGGCCTTGCGAGGTCTGGAAGTAGGCAGCTTCGGTTTTGGCTGTGATGGCAAAGACCTATGGGGTACCACGGATCAACCGACAGATGACGACATCCGCGCCAAACTGTCGACTCCCAACGAAGAGCGCGTGTGGTATCTGCGGTATGCGATGAAGAGTGGCATGACCTGCCAAGAGATCTACACGTTGACGGCGATTGACCCCTGGTTCCTGGATCAGTTGGCCGAATTGGTCGAGTTCGAGGATGAGCTTGCGAAGCACAACGACATCGACGACATTTCGGACGCTCAGCTGCGCCGTGCCAAGCAGCTCGGATTCTCGGACCGACAGTTGGCGACTTTGTGGGACGGCAACGAAATGGAGATCCGCCAACAGCGCAAGTTGCGCGGCGTGCGAGCCGTCTTCAAGTCGGTGGATACGTGTGCTGCCGAATTCGAGGCGTACACGCCCTATTATTATTCAACGTACGAAGATGAAGACGAAACGCCGACCAAGAAAGACCGCAAGCGGATCATGATTCTGGGCGGCGGCCCCAATCGGATCGGCCAGGGAATCGAGTTCGATTATTGTTGCTGCCATGCCAGCTTCGCGCTCCGCGAAATGGGGATCGAGTCGATCATGGTCAATTCGAATCCAGAAACCGTCAGTACCGATTACGATACGAGCGATCTGTTGTTCTTCGAGCCGTTGACGGCCGAAGACGTGTTGAACATTTTCGATTCAATCCAACCCGATGGCGTGGTTGTTCAGTTCGGCGGGCAAACACCGCTGAATCTGGCCCGCGCGCTACAGACGGCCGGCGTCCCGATCATCGGGACCAGTGTCGATACAATCGAAGATGCCGAAGACCGAGAGAAATTTCAAAAGCTGCTCTTCGAATTGGATCTCAAGCAGCCCGCCAACGGCATCGCGAACAACGTGAATGAGGCGCACGACGAAGCTGCCAAAGTCGGTTTTCCGGCGCTGGTGCGACCGAGTTTCGTACTGGGCGGTCGTGCGATGGAAATCTGCTACGACAATCAGCAGTTTGATCGTTACGTGGCTGAGGCGTTCTTGGCATCGCAAGGACAGCCAGTGCTAATCGACAGGTTTCTGGAAGATGCCACGGAAGTGGACGTGGACGCTATCAGCGATGGCCACGAAGTTGTCGTGATGGGCATCATGGAGCATATCGAAGAAGCTGGTGTCCATTCGGGCGATTCGGCTTGTGCCATCCCACCGTACAGCCTGCCGGGTCCAGTGGTGGACGAGATTCGTCGCGCCACACACGCGATGGCGAAACGGTTGAAGGTGATCGGCCTGATGAACGTCCAATATGCGATCAAGCGAGAAGATGGTGCGATGAATGTTTATGTTTTGGAAGTCAATCCGCGCGCCAGCCGGACGGTTCCGTTTGTCGCCAAAGCGACGGGCATTCCAGTCGCCAAGATTGCCGCCAAAGTGATGGCGGGCGCAACGCTCGCCGAACTGGGTGTGACCAGGGAACCAATCCCGTCTCATGTCTCGATCAAGGAAAGTGTGTTTCCGTTCCGCAAATTCGTTGGCGTCGACATTGTGCTGGGACCGGAAATGCGTAGCACGGGTGAAGTCATGGGGATCAGCGAACGGTTTTCCATCGCCTTCGCCAAAGCTCAACTGGCCAGCGGAGTTGTATTGCCGGAATCTGGCAGGATTTTCGTCAGCGTCGCCCGCCGCCACAAAGAGCAGATCGTCGGCTTGGCGAAGCGCCTAGCGGCGATGGGCTATGAACTATTGGCGACCGGGGGAACCGCGAAACGACTTGAGGAGGCCGAGATTCCCGTCGAGCTTGTCAAGAAACTTGCCGAAGGTCATCCGAATCTCATCGATCACCTTAAGAATGAAGATGTTTCATTGATTCTCAACACACCCAACGGCAAAGGCGCGCGAACGGACGAAGGCAAGATCCGCGCCGCTTCAGTCCAGCACGGTGTGCCCTGTATTACGACCGTCCAGGCCGCCGAAGCGGCAGTCAAGGCAATGGAGGCGCTCCGGCAAGATGGAATGAACGTGCAGTCGTTGCAGGAACGCTTCCCATCGGTCGTTGATGATGACGCACTGCGTGATCAGGGATCAGCGGTTTAACCCCAATCTTGCCCGCATGATTGGCCATCTGACCAGGCGAGCTGGTCTTCGGAGATCGTGGTCTGGACAATCGAAGTGCGGTCCCACGTCGTACGCCCAAGAAAGAATTGGCAAGCACCGCGGGATCAGCACGGCACTTGCCAGGGAAAGCGCCCTCAGGACAGTTGACATTAACGCAAGTCAAAGAGGGCTTTTCCAAAGTTCTCCACGACGCCTCGAGTCGTTTGTGGAGATCGATCACCGTTGGCTGCCGCTTTCATATAGGCTCGCACTGCGTCGCAATGCTCGCCATCGGCCTCCAAGGCGGCACCCAGGTCCGCGTATCCGTGGACGATGGTCATACCCGTCGCGGCTGCCTCATCCAGATGCCGTTCGGCGCTTTCGAGCGCGCCGCGCGACACCAGCATCGAACCTAGCGTGTTGTGCGCCTTCCCGAGAAAATTGTCAGCACCTAGCGACGTGAGCAAGTCGCCCACGTTCGGTGCCGCATCGGCCTTCCCGGCAACCAGGGGATGGCTGTCAACGGAGGCACTGACGACCAGTGGCTGGTCGAGCGCCACATTTCCAGCCAACTCGATGGCCCGCGTGAATTCGACCATCGCCACCCACTCGTACATCGCTTTGGAATTGGGCACGACATCCCCAGTGATCGAGCGAGCAGTGGGTAGGCTAGCGAATTGCATGGTTCCTGGGGCTTCGCTTCCTGGGAATGCAGAATCATGCCAGTCTTCGGCGCGTTGTGCCTCCGTCAGACGAACGATGCCCATGTAGTAGGACGGCACGGGGTTGTTCGGCTGCAGCCCTCTGGCAACTTGAAATGCCTCGGAGGCTGCCTCGCAATCACCTTCCTGCAGATAGGTGACACCCATCGCCACATACTGCCACGCTTCATTCTGGTGGGGCAGTTGAATTCCGCACCAGACTTCCCGCGCGGCCGACGGATCGTTGCCATGGTGGTGAGCCAACGCGGTCCACAATTGTCGCACTAGTTGATCGTTGTCAGTCAACGTCACGTCGTCTTGCAGTGCCAACATTGGTCTGGCGCGCTGAGTGGCGACATCGGGCAGCGGACGAGGTTGGGTTCGTTTGGCAACATCACGACCCCAGGCCGAACTAGCGACCGCCAACGC
Organism: Pirellulaceae bacterium; assembly: GCA_030744725.1. GTDB lineage: Bacteria > Planctomycetota > Planctomycetia > Pirellulales > Pirellulaceae > ARS98. The sequence continues at coordinate 263 of JASLPZ010000236.1, read as the reverse complement.
CAATATGCCAGCCAAAACGATGATGACCATCCATCGGATCATCTCGAATTGCAATGACAGATAGTGTTTCTTGGCATACATTGCACACCTCCTTTGCCCAGTGGTAAGCGTTGATTCACCACCTCATGAGGTGGCAAAATCCATGCCAAGAGGCTGTAGTTCCTCGTTACCCGTTGAATTGCCAAGAAATGGGTATCCACTTCCCTCAAGTAGGTACTATATGTTGTGGTTTGGTTTGATCAACGTGTTGTAGGGTGCCGGAT
>JASLPZ010000235.1:0-11443 GCA_030744725.1 Pirellulaceae bacterium | reverse complement strand
AGAGCCTTTTTTAGTGGATACCAATTGAAGACGTTTTCTCAGAAAGTGCAGGTAATGGCACTCACTCTGCGGATATCGAAAACGAAATGACAACAAACAAGAGAACATTTGGATTCAGAATCTGCTCGATTGCCTTCGTTTTGACTCTCGCCTTTGCCGGTCTCTGCCGTGCCGCTGAGTCGAAGACACCAATTCGCGTCGGCATGATCGGGCTGGACACTTCCCACGTCATCACGTTCACGAAAATCATCAACGACCCACAAGCAACGGGCGATCTAGCGGACATCCGAATCGTTGCCGCCTATCCCGGAGGCAGCCCTACCTTTCCATTAAGTTTCGATCGTGTCGAGGGCTTTACGCAGCAGGTCCGCGAGATGGGGATTGAGATCGTCGACTCGATCCCACATCTGCTGGAAGAAGTCGATGTCGTGATGCTCGAGAGCGTCGATGGCAGCCAACATCTCGAGCAGGTTGAACCCGTATTCGCGGCCGGTAAGCGAGTCTTCATCGACAAACCATTTGCAGCTTCACTGGTCGATGCGATTGCCATTGCGGAGCTGGGTAAGAAACACTCGGCAGCGTATTTCTCTAGCTCACCAAAGCGGTTCAGTCGCGATCTTGTGACGTTGGTCGACGAACAGTCTGTCGGCAAGGTTATCGGTTGCGATGTGTACGGCGCGTCGAAGTCCGTTCCGAATCATCCCGATCTTTTCTGGTATGGCGTACACGGTTCAGAGATGCTGTTCACCGTCCTGGGACCCGGTTGCGCCAGCGTAACTGCGCAACAGACCTCGTTTTCAGAACAAGTATCCGGCACGTGGCACGATGGTCGCATTGGTACTTTTCGCGGAATACGCGAAGCCGGCGGTAAGAGTGGCTTCGGAGCGACAGTCTTCGGTACGAAGCGAATCGCGCAGGCCAGCATCGGCAGCGACAAAGACGGTTTGTCGATCGAGATCGCTCGTTTCTTCAAAACCGGCGAGGCACCTGTTCCGCCGGAAGTGACCGTCGAACTGTTTGCGTTCATGGAGGCCGCCGAAGAGAGTAAACGCCAAGGCGGAAAGCCTGTGATTATCGAAGACGTGATGCAAGCCGCGCGGACGGCGGCGTTCGAGAAGTTGGGTGGGACTGAGTGAGCCGTCGCTAGACGAAGACAAAACGTGAATCGCCGCATCACTTGAATTGCGAGAACTACAGCATGACCATCAGCCGTCGAGATTTGCTGCGTGCCGCAACGGCCACGCTGTTCTTGGCCTCGGGGCGGAACGAGCCGAAGTTCTCGCTCGCGACATTTCGAGTGGACGTTACTTGCCCGATCGGGCATCCGCTGTTGGGCCGCCGGCAAGGTGTTGCCAAACAGATTGCCGATCCGCTCTATGCCCACGGATGGGTCTTGCTGGGTGTGGGCGATCCGATCGTGCTCGTCGCCGTCGACTGGTGCGAAATCCGCAACGATGCTTATGATCGCTGGCGGAAGGTGTTGGCCGAGGCAGCCGGAACTTCGCCCGAGCGAATACTGCTTTGCTCGGTTCATCAGCACGATGCGCCGTTGGCTGATCTCGGCGCGGAAAAACTGCTGGCTAGAGTCGGCATGTCTGGAGAGATGTTCGATGTGGATTTCTTCGAGCAGACCGGACAACGCATCGCCGCGGGATTGCGCGAGAGCCTCAGCAACGCACGCACAATTACGCATTTGGGGCTGGGCCAGTCAAAGGTACAGAACATCGCCTCAAACCGACGCGTCGTGCTGGCCGACGGGACCGTGACGTTTCGACGGGGGAGCAACGGGGCCGGTGACCGCCTCAACCGAGAAGCGGCTGACGGACTCATCGATCCATGGCTCAAGACGATCAGTTTTTGGGACCAAGACAACCCCGTGGCGGCTTTGAGTGCCTATGCCACACACCCGATGAGCTATTACGGTGGCGGGGAAGTGAGCGCCGATTTCGTCGGTATGGCACGTGAGCGTCGTCGTCGCGACGATACTTCCGTACAGCAGATTTACGTATCCGGATGCAGTGGCGACGTGACTGCGGGGAGGTACAACGACGCGTCTCGCGCGAACCGCGCGGTGCTTGCTGATCGTCTCTACCAGGGGATGACGGCCGCGTGGAAGGCAACCGATCGCGTGCGTCTCGAACATGTCGCATTCCGATCGACCAAGCTCGATCTCGAATTCCGCAAGAGCGAACACTTCTCGGCGGAAGCGATGCGGCGAATTCTTGAAAACGAGCAGGCTGGGCGCAAGGAGCGCGTGGCGGCCGCGATGGGCCTGAGTACGCGACAACGCTTAAGCGACGGTCACAAGATCGATGTTCCTTGCCTTGACTTGGGTCCGGCACAGATCGTCTTATTGCCTGGCGAAGCGTTCGTCGGATATCAGTTACTTGCTAAAAAGTTGCGGCCGGATTCGTTTGTGATGTCCGTTGGTTACAGTGAATGCTGGCCGGGATACCTGCCAACGGAAGCCGCATTCGAAGACAACTTCGACGGCCAATGGCTGTGGGTTGCACCAGGAGCGGAAGCGCGGATCCAGGACGCACTGCGGAAAGTGTTGTCGCTTTAGGCTGATATGACCACTACGGAGGCAGGAAGAGACAGAAGTGTGCTGGTCCAGAGAGTAATTGCGGCCAGGTCGAGTCCCTCGAACACATCCAAGTGGGCTTTGAGGAATGTTGTATTGGTCCAGCGATTTCTGAGGTGAACAGAATTGCACTAATCTGGGTGATGTTGATGAACTTCTGTCCAGCGCAAAACTCGCTGGACCACTAGAGCGGGTTCTGCCGTGAATCTCGGTCGAGACCATCGAGCCACACACCAGGCCGTCGTACCAAATCGCGATGTACTGGTGTTTCTTTTCATACTGGCGATTCTGTTCATTCCGTGTCGCCCTTGTCCTTCCTCGAAGCAATCGCCCAACCGTGACCGCTGGGAATGATGGGCTCGCCCGCACGAATCGTTGGAATCTCGCCAAGTGGCGCCAACGTCATTGACCACGCGGTGTGTTGCGAGGCCATTCGTTTGACGACGTCTGGATGCTTTGGCGCGATGTCGTGTTCTTCCCTTGGATCCGACTTAAGATCGAACAGCTGCCACCGATCCTTGTCGTACTTTTTGTACAGCCGCCAATCGTGCCAGCGAACTGCGATCAGGTGTCTGCGGACTGCGTCATCTGGCTGGTTGTTGAGCCAGAACAGATACTCATGCGCATCGACGGTCCGTTCGCCCTTCAGATACGGAACCAAATCCACACCGTCGCAGTGGTTGGGAATCGTCTGACTGGCCAACGATGTGATCGTGGAATAGAAGTCAAAGTTTGCCATTAAGCCGTCGTACTGTTTTCCCTCTGGAAGCACGCCGGGCATTGAGAAGATGGTGGGCACGCGAACCCAACCCTCTTTCTGGGTCCCTTGTCCTTTTCCACCTGTGTATGGAGTCGAACTGCCACCGTCACCTGAATTGGCACCATTGTCACTAGTGAAGATAACGAGCGTGTTCTGGCGTAGTCCGTGCTTGTTCAACACATCCAGCAGCTTGCCAACCTGATCATCGACGGAGACGATCGCGCCAGCCAACTTTCGTCGCTTGCCCCGAGCCTGAGTCCGATCGGTAAGTCTTTCGGGGACCTCCGTATTGAACGAATGGATGGCCTCTGGTGACCAGTAGAGAAAGAACTGTTTGGCTTTGTGGCGATTGATGAAGTTGACCATCGAATCGCCGTCGTAGTCGGTGAGCCAGACTGTCTCGCCATCCTTGTTGACACAGAAGTACTTTGAGTGACCGTTCTTCTTGGCGATCTGCTTCCGCAATCCTTCCGACGCGCCCGCGAGTTCTTTCCTGGTGTATTGTTTTTTCGGCGGGGTCTTCGCGACCTCCGTGAATCCCATCTTTAGAGGCCCTTGCCGTCTTGTCCCGATGTCCCACTTGCCAATCTGGCCGGTTACGTAACTGTGGTCCCGAAGAAACGTGGCCAGCGTCGGTCGGTCCTCTGGAATCGGAAGTCCGCGTGACATTCCATACTTTCCGAAACGCTGCACGTATTGCCCCATCATCAGGCTGCAACGACTCGGACAACATGGTGGATTGGTGATGTAGGAGGCAGTGCACCGGACGCCTTCGGCTGCCAACCGATCGATGTTGGGTGTCGGGATGTCCGTGCATCCATATGCGCCGAGGTCTCCGTATCCCAAATCGTCGATGTAAATGAGGACAATGTTCGGCTTCTCGGATGCGGTCTCCGCCAGCGATGTTCCAGCGGCGAAAATCACAAGCAGGACCATACTCAGAATGGTGGTTTTTCTCATTTCGAGTTTCCAGCTGTTTGGGCCCAAGGGGCAAATAATACCAGCACGAAGCGCAAGCGAGCTACGCCCTCGGCCGCGAAACACCCCTCGCTCACCGTCCCTACATCATGGTCGCCCAGGTCAAAACGAATCGCCCCCTTCCATCGCGCGAGAAGAAGGCGACTTATTCCACATTCTGACCGCGATCATCCCTTGGTCCACGGAGCACGAGCGTTCTTCGTGATCTCCGCATCCACTTCTTCCATGCGCGTCTGTAGTTGCTTCACGATCTCTGGATTTGCCTCGGCCACATTGTTTTGCTCGCCAATATCCTCACTGAGATCAAACAACAGGATTTGTGGTGGCTTGTTGGCCGAAGACTTTTTCCTATTTCGAGGAGTACGTGGCTTCTTCACGAGCAATTTCCAGTTCCCCCGACGAATTCCTTCCAAGTCGCCCCGCGACGTGTAGTGAATAAACTCTTCGCGCGGTGATTTTTCGGCTCTACCCATCCAGAGTCCCGATACATCCATGCCGTCAATCTTTCTCCCTTCCGGCAAAGGTTGGCCCAAGATGGCGGCAATCGTCGGCAACACGTCGATCGTTCCGGTCAGCTCGCTGCATACCGTTCCCGCGGGAATGCCCGGACCGCGCATCAAACATGGCACTCGCTGGCCACCCTCGAAGGTGGTTCCCTTGCCTTCGCGGAGCGGACCGGCGGAACCGCCATGGTGTTTGAATTGCAGCCAGGGACCGTTGTCGGTTGTGTAGATGACGTAGGTGTCTTCGGTGAGGTTCAGCTCATCCAGTACGTTGAGCAACCGCCCCACCTCGCCATCGATGTGTTCGATGGTGTTGATGTAAGCGTTCTTTGGATCCGGGTCGCGCACATCGTCCGGCACGTAGAGCGGGATGTGCGGCATGGAATGCGGCAGGTAAACGAAAAAGTGATCTTCTCGGTGCGTCTTGACGAAATCGATCGCTTTCTGTGTGTATCTTCGCGTAACAGTCCGTTGATCCACGGGAAGCTCGACGATTTCTTCGTCCTCAAACAACGGCGTCTTCCACTTGGTCAGAGTCGACTGCGGGTCTTTCCAGAGGATGTCCATGCCATCCGGCCCGCCTCTGGGTTTCCCTTTGTTGTCCGGGTGATTCATGTCATTTGAATAGGGAATTCCGTAATAGGTGTCGAAACCGTTCGAAGTCGGGAGGACTTCCGAGTGATGCCCAAGGTGCCACTTGCCAAAGCAAGCCGTGGCGTATCCTTGTGATTTCAAATGATCAGCGATGGTGTGTTCTTGTGGATTCAGGCCTTTGGTGGAGGCGGGAAAAAGAACATGCTGGTGCATCCCGACGCGTTTGGGATAACAACCCGTTAGCAGCGCCGCACGGGATGGCGTACAGACCGGAGAGGCAACCATGAAGCTTGTGAACTTTCGTCCCTCTTGGGCCAACCGGTCGATATTTGGTGTTTGAATCGTCTTCGACCCAAAACAACTCAGGTCTCCGTAGCCCTGATCGTCGATGAAAATGATGACAAAATTCGGTTTGGATGCTTCAGCAAAGCTGGATGCCAGAACAACGGTGGCAAGCATCGCGAGAAGGGCGCTAAGGTAGTTCTGCATGCTTCGACGTGTCATAAGGACTCCCGGCAGAAACAGAAAACTGGTGTACACACTTTACACTAATAACGACCGCAGCACTCGCCAGGCCATCATTCGGTGTGCTGGTCTACCGATTTTTCAGGCGAAGGCGTGGAGTGACGCTGTCGGCCGCCCAACCACGGCTGTAGGCCATTGAGAACTGGGCAAGCGAAATGACGTGCAGCATGGCCGACTTGACACGAGTCGGCCACCACTTGGGCAGCGAAATTCGAGGCGATTCGGGCATCGTGTGTTCTCGCAGTTAGGTTCTACGAAATTCACGATAACTCAAAATTGCGAAAGATGTTGCAGATGGATCGTTGGTGCGCAAAAATCGGTGGACCAGCACAGTGTAATCAAACTTCGGAGCGAGCAAATCGCAACCCCGATCGGTCGACGACAACGCTTGTCTCGCCAAATCCCAGAATACTGCCTTAGCGGATGAAACATCAATGTCCCCTGAGACTACAATCCTAAGTCCTTTCGAACCGAGTCGAGATTAGACTGAGCGTCAACGTGGCCCGGGTCAATTCCAATCGCGGCTAGAAAATGTGCCATCGCCGCCTCAACTCTTCCCGCGCGAAACAACGCTTCACCGAGTTCGTTGTTCGTGTCGGCATCGTTCCTCCCGCAACGTATCGCTTGCTTGTAGAGTGAAACCGCATCGTTCGCGTCCCCTGTCGCGAGTTTCGTTCGCGCGAGCAACAACAAGGTGTTCGCTTCACGAGGGTTAAGCCTATTTGCTTCGAGCAGCGATTGCGAAGCGAACTCATATTCTCCCAACTGAAGGTGAACGGCGCCCAACGCTTGATGCGCGTCGGCTCGATTCGGATACAGAAAAACGCCCATCGCAAGATAGATCTTTGCCGCAGCCAGATGTCCTTCTTCGACCAGAAGCATGCCAAAGGGAAGATAGCCACGTTCGTAATCAGGTTCCAAGTCAAACAGCCGCTCAAACTCCAACATCGCTTCGTCGTTTCGTTTTGTCACTCGTAAGCACTCGGCTAGCAGGAACTGGCTCTCAAGATCGTTCTCTATTAGCTTGAGAGCATCCTCTGCGCAACGCCCCGCCTCGTCAAACTTCCCCGCCCAGCTCAGGACCTTGGCGAGGTTGCGCAACGCAACTCCTTGTTGGGTCTTGTCAATTTTCGCATCGACTCGTTCCGCGACGGAATCTACTGTAGCGGCAGAAGGCGCAATTCCAGCAACGATCTCTTCTCGTTGGAGGGCCTCAATAATCCATAACGCCAGTTGTCGGTGGACCCCGACGGTCGGATGGACGTGGTCGAAGAAATGCTCGGCACCGAGGCACCGGTGCCCGAAATCTTCTTCACACTGTATGAGCAGTTGATCACCGAACTCAACGACTGGAATGCCCTCTTGTGCCGCGACTCGGCGAATCGTTTCTGTGATCTCAGGTAACGCTCGCAACGGGCAGATGTCTTCGGCTAACGCGATTTCAAATGCTTCCAGAGCCTGCTCCATCCGTCCGAGAGCAAATAACGTCTTACCGTTGACAAAATGAATCGCCGCGTATTCGTGATCAATGGCCTTCGCTCGTTCGATGGAGTCCAACGCATCCTCGAACTGTTCTTTCGCCAGTTGCTCTTCAGCAAACGCGAGGTGAAATCTGAGTTGAGTAAGCTCGTTCTCGGGCAAGTCATGTTTCGGCTCACTCTTAAACGGCGAGCAGTCTTTAAGGTTGGACGCGGGCATTACAAACACGATACTCGCGTCAGCTCCTCTCGCAACGGTGGCCATGCGTTGAAGATTCAGTTCGTAATGACGAAGCACGCCTTCATGCCATTCGTTATCGCGATGATAGTCCGATGGACCAACTGTGGCGTTCAGTATCTCATTGACTTCCTCGGCAAACATGTCCGAAGCGTCAATCGGTTCGCCGGCAGTGCCGCGGTTGAGGACTCGATCAAGTAGCGCCCAAGTTCTTGTTTGGCTTAGAGCAGCTGAAACCCGAAGCTGCACGGCAGGCTGCTCGAACATGCCGGCGTAAGTTCGTCGTTCGAGGAACTCGTTATGCACGCTGTAGACAATAAAGAGATCCGGTTCGTATTGGGCGAGTTCCTCTACGACTGCCGCCACGCGATAACTCGCGTAACTGACCCCCCCCGCATTAATCACCTCCCACTCGCACGAGTCGTCGACTAACGGGAGTAACTCTCGTAACCAACCAGAATACGAAGTGGCGTCCCAATACGGGCGGCCGTACGTCGTCGAACCACCGACACAAAACACGCGGCGCGTTCCAACGGGCTTTTTGCGGGGGAAGGTCTGCTCGTTAAACCAGACGAGTTTGCTAGTAGCCGTCGTCAACAGCTGCTCACCATCTTCGCCTTCGACGGATTCTAGCAACGGAATCTGAGAGAAGCCGACGAATGGGTCATGTGTTTCGGTCACTGGTGTGACGCCGCAAAGCCACAACCCCGACTCAAGCATCAAGAAGAATGCGAGCGTCGCGAAGAAGGCAAACACGCTCTTCTTTAATCGTGAGCCTTTCGGTGATTGAGATGTTTTGGCAGACAAAGCCATGAAAATCCGAAAGTGGCTCCGCATCGGTGGGGATGACTCAGATCTTCCAGACTAACACAACACGACGCCTTCAGTGCTCCGGTATGGTCAAACAAGTTGGAGATTGTTCGCGGCTCATTTCCCAACCGCTGATCGATGATCGGGCTGTCAAACACCTGATAAGGCTCAAAGCGCTAAAACGACTCTTCGTTGCCCAGTCATCGATTTCTGAATCGGGGATGTCGCGAATGGAGAGAGAGTTGCCCAACTGCGAGTTTTGACGTGGACGTGGCAGGCGGTTGGGGCTTCCACCCACAACGGGAGAGACGGCACGCAGGAGCCTTTTGCGGTCATGATCGATGGTTCGATCGTCGAGCAGCGTCGCTGGATTCGAGTGGAAGCAGATAGGCGATGTCGTCGCAACCGTCGCCGTCCTCGCCACTGCAGTCCCTTTTCGTTCCCGGCTACAGTTGGCCAGTGAATGTTCCGCGATCTTCACGGAAACAATGACATGATACACGGTCCGCCGCGGGACCACTTTCTTCTCCTAAAACGTGTTGATGCCTTCGGTCTTTTCGACGACCGGGTGGCCCCGGGGCGTTACCGCCCCAGGGCTCCCACAGACCCGTACGTGCGCACATTAACGCATACGGTTCCTCAAATCACGGTTTCGCTGCGCGCCTGAAGGTGGAACGTGAAGTGCGCACGGGAGCCAGCGGGTAACGCTGGAGGAGTCGCCGGAACGGCTGCCAGGTCATCGAGCGCTGGCGGTTGCGGCGGTTAAGCCACTTCCGCCAACGACGGTCGACTTCCCAACGGAAACGCGACAGCGCCTCCGAGTTCCCCGTAACGCCATAATACGCGTAGTGACCACGTAACTTCTCGTTCAACTTCTGCTGTTGTTCACTGAGTGACCAGTGCCGGTGGTCCCGACACCACGAGTCGATGCTCCGCACCGCCCGACTGAAGCGGTCAGATGCCGTCTTGAGTCTGACGACCCAATAACCTCTCAGAGATCGAGCCCAGTAGTGGGTGAATCCCAGAAGGTCAAACGTACCAGGACGATCACCACGTGGAACGTTCCGTACCGTCGAAGACGGTGGGCGGAAAGGCACGAGCTTCGTCTTGGTCGGATGGACTGTCAAACCATACTTGCCGAATCGCTTCGGCACGACATCCATGACGCGTTGGGCATCGTGATCATCACGAAACCCAATGACAAAATCATCCGCATAGCGGATGAGATAGGCACCGCGTCGTAGACGGGGCTTCACTTCCTGTTCGAACCATAGATCCAACACGTAGTGCAGGAATACATTCGAAAGGATGGGTGAAACTACTCCGCCCTGCGGCGATCCGGATTCCGGGTAGCTAACGCTACCGTCCTCCATCACGCCGGCCTTCAGCCATTTGTCAATCAGACGCAACAACACACTGTCGCGTACCCTAAGTCGAAGAAACTGCCGTAGGTGGCTATGATCCAAATTATCAAAGAATTTTCGGATGTCCACCTCGTACACTGAGCCGCCTCGAGGCCGACAGTTCATCGTCTGGTCGCGGAAAGACTTCAACGCATCGTGTGCTGATCGCCCAGGTCGGAAGCCGTACGAGCAGTCCAAGAAGTCCTGCTCGTAGATCGGTTCCAATAGCATGACGATCGCCCTTTGGAGAATCTTGTCCTCCAGGGTGGGAATTCCTAGCGGGCGAGTTTCAGTACTCGAACCGCCCTTTGGAATGTGCACACGCCGCACGGGCGGTGCTTGATAGGTGCCGGATTTCGCGCGGTCCAACAATCGTTGGAGGTTCACCTCCAAGTCCTGTTCGTAATCGTCCGCGGTGACTCCGTCCACACCGACAGCGCCGTTCTTGCGGGTGCGTCGATACGCTTCTCTTAACCAGTTGATGTCCATCAGATAGGCCAGCGAAGTGAACGCCATTTGTGGTGACTGTTTCGCCAACGTTGCTATCCGTTCCTGTTTCGTTGACACGGTTGTCGAATTTCGATGCATTCGTCGTGTTTCTCAAAAACGGTTCCATGATTCGACATCTCGCTTCCCTCCACTGGCTCCAGCCGGGAGCTGTTCGCCAGCTTCATCGGTACTATCAAGACGCTATGACTTCCTGCTGCTCGTCCCACCGCACTCCGTTGCCGTCGTTTGGCGGTACCTCGGTTGCACTCGTTGCTTTCGCTCCTCGGCAGACGAGTGCGCCGCCGAAGCCTGGAGTTGGTAACCCGGTATCTCCATCCGGGATGCTGCCGAGGAAACGACAGGAGCTCCCAAAGTCCTGTTCATAATGTCTCCTTTGTCACAAAGTGTGAGGGTCTTCCGCGCGGTTCGATGGCGGAAACATGCTAGCAACATCTCAATGCTCGGGTTGAGGTTTGGGAGTCGTTAACTCGGCTGGTGCAGGCAGGCCCGATGACCTTAGACCATCTTCGCGGAGTTGTTTCAAGCGTTCGAGTTCCTCGTCGTCAGCCCAGAGAATCCAGCGGCCATGAGCACCCGCCGATTGCTGACCATGCAACCAACCGCGACGCAGCCAAGTGTGCAGCGTACGAATCGGCATGTCCAACTTCCGCCCTAAGTCGCCGAGCCGCCATTGTGGTGGCTCGGGACATTCACAATCTTGTGGCGGACGGCGGCGCGACAACAACCGACGAATGGTCTTTGCATTGAACGTCTTGCCGCTTGGCGGATGAAATCCCTCATCGTTCAACTGGTCGGCAATCTGCCCGCTGGTGTGACCGCTGCATCTTAACTCTTCAACACGAACGATCAGTTCTTTGTACCCACTGAGTTGTTCGTAGCTTCCCACCGGACGAATCAGTTCATGCTGACTTACAAAGCCACCATTCCAATGAATGGCGACATCAACATGTTCGCTCTCACCCTGAACATCGACAACCACTCGGTCAACAAGATGACGACTAATTGTCTGACGATCTGCGGCAGTTGTGTTAGTTGCGTTCCATAGAGCAGGCAAGTCAGT
>JASLPZ010000234.1:0-11458 GCA_030744725.1 Pirellulaceae bacterium | reverse complement strand
AGTGACCGTCGCGATACATTCGCTCCAACAGGCCGTTCGCTTCCCCGTCGTCGAAGAACCGTTCTTGCTGGGGATCGAAGCGCAGCGATCGGCCCAACCGGCTGGCGATATTACCCAGGTGACACAGCGACGTCGTGAGATGGGCGGTTTCAATGTCGGCGTTAGGTTTTCGGTTCTTGCGGATCGCGTCGATGAAGTCGGCAACGTGGTTTCCAGTATCCTGTTCCTGAAGCGGCACGTCGACCGATTGCGAGCGATTACGGTCCAACAGCACCTGAATCTTGCCGCGTCGGGTTAGAAACATCTGGCCTTTGGTACCAAAGTACTCGACACCGCTATCGCAATTGTGAGGGTAGTTGGTCGACCACAAACGCTCTTCATAGATCAGCAGTCGCTTCTTGTCCTGATTTCCCGCGGCTGGATACTCAAAGCTGATCTGCTGAGTGTCCGGGAATTCCGCTCCGTTTTCGTAAACGTAACGGCCTCCGACGCCCGCGATAAAAGTTGGATGCGTCTCGACGCCGAGTCCCCATCGCGCGTAGTCGATATCGTGGACGCCGTCGTTGCCAATCTCACCCGTCCCGAAGTGGCGCAGCCAGTTCCATCCTGAGAAGACCGTACTGTGATAGGGCACTGACGGTACCGGCCCCAGCCACATGTCGTAGTCAAGCTCCACGGGTGGATCGCCCAACTTGCCGCTTCCAGAGCCAGCGCGTCGCTGAACGTTCCAAGCTTTGGCAATCACCACGTCGCCAATGATCCCTTCGCGCAACAGCCGAATCCCTTCCATGATCGTGCTGGTGCTCCGCACTTGAGTCCCATGCTGGACGGCGCACTTGTTCCGTCGAGCTGCCTCGACCATCAGGCGGCCTTCATGCAGGGTGTGGGAACAGGGTTTTTCGACGTACACGTGTTTTCCAGCGTCGCAAGCCAGGATCGTGGCTGGCGCGTGCCAATGAACCGGCGTCGCGTTGATCACAGCGTCGACCGCCTTGTCGTCGAGAATGCGTCGAAAATCAACCGTCGGCTTGGCCGTGCCGAACTCCTTGGCCGCCAAGGCAAGACGGTGTTTGTGCGGATCGGCGACGTAAGCAATCTCCGCATCGTTGCGCGAGGCAAATACGGCGGCATCGAAGCGGCCCCGCCCCCCACAACCGATCAAACCGACTCGCAGCCGCTCATTCGCCCCGGCAGCCATTGACGAAACGGAACAAGACACGGCCGCCGCACCAGCGAGGCCGACTCCAGTCTGTTGTATGAAATCGCGTCGGTTTGTCTTTGACATCGGATGCTCCTGGGCTGGGCCGTTGCTGTCGGATGTTGGTGGGGCCACAGATCATGGCCCTGTTATACTCCCTTTGACAGGTCGCGACGTCCGAGAATCCGAACATTGTGGTGCGCATATTGTTTGTACGAAGGGGTCGGGAGTCTTCTTCGGATGACAGCGCACGAGTTTCGGGGCGAGCTTTGACCGAAAAAGACACCGGAGCCCCCTCGATCGCGCGCGAAACAATCAAACTGACCGACTACCGAAGTTTTCAGTCTCTTGACGAGGCCTGCCGTGGGGCGAATACTATTGAGAAGTTCGCAATGCGGCACCGCGAAACCTGCCATCCCCGCCATCAGAAATCGCAGCGGCTATGTGATGAATTCTCTCCTTCTGTTCGCAGCACTTTGTGGTATCCCTTGCAGTCCATCGAGTGGCACTCGGCTTCCAGTGTTGGTCGAGGCCGAGAGTTTCGCCAACCTCGGCGGCTGGGTCGTTGACCCGCAGTTCATGGACATCATGGGATCGCCCTATTTGCTGGCTCATGGCCTCGGCACGCCGGTGACCGATGCGGAAACGATGGTAACCGTTCCTGCTGCCGGTACCTACCGCGTGTGGGTACGCACCAAAGACTGGGTCGCGCGATGGAAAGCACCGGGCCAGCCGGGTCGATTCCAATTGGTCATCAATGGCCAGACGTTGGCCAACACCTTTGGCACGGTGGGGGCGCGGTGGCACTGGCAAGATGGCGGCACCCTGGAGATCACCCAGCGCCGAGCCCGTCTCGCGCTTCATGATCTTACGGGGTTCGAGGGTAGGTGCGATGCGATCTTGCTGTCGCATGATCCAGATTTTACGCCGCCGAATGCCGATCCTGAGATGGCCGCCTTTCGCCGCGCCTGCCTCGGTTTTTCCGACGGACCCGAATCCGCCGGTGACTATGACTTTGTCGTCACGGGCGGCGGAATTGCTGGCACGTGTGCAGCATTGTCCGCCGCACGGCTCGGCTTGAAGGTGGCACTTGTGCAGGATCGCCCCGTGCTGGGCGGCAACAACAGTTCGGAAGTTCGCGTGTGGCTGCAAGGCGCTCGCAACAAGGAACCCTGGTCGCGCGTTGGCGACGTGGTGGCCGAATTGGAGCAACGCAAACGCGCGCATTACGGCCCTACGAACACAGCAGAACTCTATGAGGACGAGAAGAAGTTGGCGATCGTCCGTGCCGAGCCGAACATTCGCTTGCTGCTTGAACATCGCGTCAATGGCGTGGAAGCCGAAAATGGGCGGATTCGCGCCGTCATTGCGCATGACATTCGGACGGGCAAACGCATTCGTATCGGCGGTCGCTGGTTCGCCGATTGCACGGGCGATGGCTGCGTCGGCGTTCTGGCCGGTGCCAATTTTGAAATGCAACCGAAGGGTCATATGGGGCCGTGCAATCTGTGGAATGTCTGCGAATGCAAAGACACCAGTGCCCTCAATACAGAGACATCGCAATCCGTCGATCCTACCCTGTTCCCCCGTTGTCCATGGGCGCTGGACCTCTCGGACAAGCCGTTCCCCGGTCGTGACAAGGTGAAGCCTGATCCTTTGAAACTTGGCGGCTGGTATTGGGAGAGTGGTTTCGACCGCGACCCAATAGAAGAGATGGAATACATACGTGATTGGAACTTCCGTGCGATGTACGGGGCCTGGGACGCACTGAAGAACGTGGACAAAGTGCTACCCAACCACAAGTTGAACTGGGCGGCGTTCATCCTGGGCAAACGCGAGTCGCGACGGTTGCTCGGCGATGTCGTCCTCACGCTGGACGACTTGCAACGCGACCGCCGGTTTCCTGATGGTTGTGCCCCCACGGGCTGGTCCAATGATCTCCACCTTGCCGATCCCAAGTACAGCAAGGGCTTCGAGGGTGACGCGTTTATCGCGCGGGCCGCATTTGGTAAGTTTCCCGCGTACCAAGAAGGCCGATCGTTTTGGATTCCGTACCGCTGTCTTTACTCTCGTAACATCACTAACCTTTTCATGGCCGGACGCAACATCAGCGTTACCCACGATGCGCTCGGTGCCGTGCGTGTCATGCGCACTTGCGGCACCGAGGGCGAGATCATCGGTATGGCCGCCAGCATCTGCAAGACGCGCGATACGAACCCGCGCGCGATTTACGAGAAGTATCTTGTCGAGCTTCAGAACCTGATGCGGCGTGGCACCGGAAAAGCACCCGCCGCCCAGCAACCCTACACGAACCAGGGCGAACGTGCGCCGCGCCGGCCCGTGAATCTCGCCGTCCCCTCCTGGCTCAAGGAAGCAGGGGACAACTTCGCTCGCACGGCGCGCGTCCGCACTCCCGACGCGCCCGATACGGGAATCCAGACCTCACTCTTGCTCAACGATGGCAACGGCAACGTTCAAGACAACAGCGCTCGCTGGGTGAACAGGGCAGCGCTGCCACACGCCATCGAGTTCAACTGGG
This sequence comes from Pirellulaceae bacterium, assembly GCA_030744725.1. Classification (GTDB taxonomy): domain Bacteria; phylum Planctomycetota; class Planctomycetia; order Pirellulales; family Pirellulaceae; genus ARS98. The sequence continues at coordinate 7,721 of JASLPZ010000234.1, read as the reverse complement.
ACAAGCCGGTGAATCTCTCAGCCACGCGGATCATCTCAGGCTACTATACCGGCAGTAGCGTAGTTGCCCCGCTCAGCAACTTCACCCTGCAGTGGCACGATGGCACGGAGTGGAAAGACGTACTCGCAAGCGTCGAAGCGAATACCAACCCCGCCTGGGCTGCCGTTTTTCCTCCCGTGCGGACCCGGCAACTCCGCCTGTTGGTCACCAAAACACAGAACGACATTTCGCGCATCTGGGAAGTCGAATTCTACAAACCATCAACGGAATCGCCATAATCACGATCAAGATGCCCACGTCGACAGATGGATGCGTGCGCGGGCCGAACAAACGAGCTGAAGATGACATCTGGCAGCCGCATATTGATGACCATCGTCTTTGTTCCGGCGGTCAGTATTTCGACCTGGCAAATCTCGCTTGCCGCCTCGCCTGCGAAAGAGGAAGCTCAGAAGCAAGGCAGCCGGTTTCGGGGAGCGCTGCTTTCCGCTAAGCAAGTCACCGAATCGCGGCTAAGCTCACTGAAGTCTGGCGGCGTTCAGGCGGTCGCGTTGCAGCTTCGCAACGGCGCGGGCGCACGAATCACGGAACGGCAGGCTTGCGAGCGAATCCAACAGTCGAACTTGGCATTGTATTACTGGATCGAAGTCGCTCGCTGTCCCGAGTTGGCCGATGCGCATCCGGCTTCAATGGCGAGCCTGCAAGGACACTCGCAGTGGCGGAGACTGTTCAATGACCCACCGACGCCTCGCGACGACGAAGTCGTAAAGACGTACCCCTGGGTGCCAATTCTGAACAAAGAGCCATTCCAGCAGCAGCTGCGGCGCGTGCAAGAGTTGCTCGAAGACCGGCCGCAACCCAAAGGCGTTTTCCTGAACGATCTCCAGGGTGCGCCGTCCGCCTGTGGGTGCGGAAATCACCTTTGTCGCTGGACCACTGATTACGGGAAGATTCGCACCGTAACGCCGCTAGGCAACGACGCGCCGGCTGCGTTTGTGGCTGCCGTAGAGAAGCTGGTGCCGCAATCCAACGTCATTCCTGTCTGGACCACCGAGTGCGAGGAACACGACGTGGCCAAAGACGGTTTGTGCGCTGGCGTCGGTTGTTTCAAGGGGACCTGCTGGAGAGTGTACACGGCACAGCTGATGCCGGTCGCAAAACGGAGTCAGACGCTAGGCGTGCTGTTGCCCTATCGATCGTTTCAGCGCGACTTGCCGATTTATGGCGACAAGGCTGGTTGGATTACCCATGCCGTAGAATCCTTTCAAGACATGCCTGTTCGTCATCAGGGCCAGCCGATTGCGTCTTCGCGATTAATTACCGTTCTGCAGGGCTGGGACGTGACGGATCAGCAGGTTGCCCTTCAAATTGATGTCGCCAACAAGGCCGGTGTGGCTGGGTTCCTGGTCGCATACGCCAAGATCGAGCAGGGCTGGCAACCGAGAATCCTGAAGTGGAAATAGCATCGTGAAAGTATGGGACGTTTTTTCAGCGACGGGCACCGACCGCAAGTTGGTCGGGGAGCGGGTCGCCGCAACCGAGCGATAGCTCACGTCGTTCCGAGGCACAGCCTCGCTTGATTGTCTAGGACTACCGTTGAAGCATTTTCCGAGAGTTATTTTGAACGACGACATCGCAGTCAACGAACCGACGCCGCCGACGGTGGAAAGCCTGGCCTCGGCCACCGACGTCCTTGAGCGGATCGCCGAGGATCGCGGGTTGCTCAACCAACTGAGCAGCGAGCAAATGCACCGCCTGTTAAGCGCGGCGGGACGCGTGGCCATGCCCACTCGACGTGATCGTAAGCAGCTAAAAAGAGCCAGCCGCAAGCGTTCGCAGGTTCAAATTGAAAAGAAGAAGGCCGAAGACGAGAGGTTGCTTGCCGAAACGGGTATTCGCAAGAAAATTGGTACTCGCCAACGAAAGAAGGCGTGCGCACCCAGGCCATTCGAACCGTTGCCGCCACCGCAGGTCGAACAACAGGAAGCCCATTTTGGACCAAAGCTGAACATGCCGCGGACGTGCTATATCTGCAAGGCAGACTTTCATCGATTGCATTTCTTTTACGACTCGATGTGTGCCAACTGCGCGGAGCTGAACTGGACACGACGTAACCAGACGGTCGACCTGACCGGCCGCTATGCCTTGGTGACCGGTGGCCGCGTGAAGATCGGATATCAGGCCGCCTTGAAGTTGCTCCGGGCTGGTGCGTTTGTCGTCGTCACGACACGGTTTCCTCACGACGGCGCATCCAGATTTCTGGCTGAAGAAGATAGCGAGGACTGGTCCGATCGCCTGCAGTTGCATGGCATCGACCTGCGTCACACGCCCAGTGTCGAAGCCCTGGCATCACATCTCTGCACGACGTTGCCGCGGTTGGACTTTATTCTCAACAACGCCTGCCAGACCGTGCGGCGGCCGCCGGGATTTTACGCGCACTTGATGAAAGCAGAACGGCAGTTGGTGGATGCTTTGCCCGACGCCGCTCGCCCCATGCTGGTCGCCTACGAGGAGCTGCGTAGCCGGGACTCCGTCGAAAAGGAGAAACCGGAGCTTGCACTGCCGAAACAGGTCGACGAAAGTCTGGCCGGGATTCGCCGTGCTGCGGAACTTTCGCAGATCCCATTAGTCGCGGGCGACACGGTCGGCGGGTCGGATATCTTTCCCGATGGTAAGTACGACGAGGATCTCCAGCAGGTCGATCTGCGGTCGATCAACAGTTGGCGTTTGGGCCTAGCCGATGTCCCCACCGTCGAACTGCTGGAAGTTCAGCTCGTCAACGCGATCGCTCCGTTTATTCTCAACGCGCGACTCAAACCATTGATGGTGCGCGTTGCGACGCAGGACAAACACATTGTGAACGTCTCGGCGATGGAAGGCGTTTTCTATCGTGCGAACAAGACGGACAAGCACCCGCACACTAACATGGCGAAAGCGGCGCTGAATATGCTCACCCGAACGTCGGCGCGAGATTACATCGCCGAAGGCATCCATATGAACAGCGTTGATACCGGTTGGATTACCGATGAAGACCCGATGGAGATTGCCAAACGAAAACAAGAGGAACTCGGTTTCCATCCACCGCTGGATATTATCGATGCGGCGGCGAGAATTTGTGACCCATTCTTTCACGGATTGCTCACGGGTCAGCACGTCTGGGGCCAGTTCCTGAAGGACTATCAGGTTGCTAACTGGTAAGGCGCGGTGCTGCCGGACAATGCGAGCTACCGCTTGTGTCGTCCCGAGGCATAGCCTCGCTAGAATATGGACGTTCAGAGTAGTGACTCTACGGCACTGTTTACCCACGCAATGACAATTCAGAACTCTTCACGTTCGCTACACAGCTTGGAGCCGCCGTGCCAGACACCCATCGATTGAAGCCCGGCAAGAAGGTCAGGCTGGACAAGATCACAACAGACGGCAAGGATCTAAACTCTGATCGAGCGGCCGCGGAGGCCGAGTTCGTTGCGCTGCGTAACGAGCTGATCGATTTGCAATTTCGGCTCTATGCCGAAGGGAACCAGAAACTCCTGATCGTCCTTCAAGCGCTCGATGCCGGCGGCAAAGACAGCACGATTCGCAAAGTGTTTTTGGGGGTCAATCCTCAAGGAGTACGCGTCACGTCGTTCAAGCGGCCGACCGACGAGGAACTGGCGCACGATTTTCTCTGGCGAATTCACCAACACGTTCCGGCGGCTGGCATGATCGGCGTTTTCAACCGCTCACACTACGAAGACGTACTGGTGGTTCGCGTTGACGAAATCGTCCCAGAAACCGTGTGGCGTGCCAGATACGATCGGATCAACGAATTTGAAGCGCTGCTGGCCGAATCCGGCACGACGATCCTAAAGTTCTTTCTTCATATCTCAAAGAAAGAACAGAAAGAGCGTCTGGAGGATCGCTTGGCCGATCCCACGAGACACTGGAAGTTTGATGTTGGCGATCTGCAGAAACGGCAACAGTGGGACGACTATATCGACGCGTTCGACGAGATGCTGGGTCAGTGTACGACTACGTATGCACCGTGGTATGTCATTCCGGCCGATCAAAAGTGGTACCGCAATTTGGCGATCAGCCGCGTTATCGTCGATACCCTGAAGCGGATGGACCCGCAGTTTCCGGAAGCCGAAGATCTTTCGGGGATCAAGATCGAGTGAATTGGCGGGTTGTCATTGCGTTGTCAGGTGAACTTTCATGGCGACTCTGCGCCATGCAGTTGGCACGTTGCGCCGCATCGCAGACTGGGGCGCGAGGGTGTGCATCGCAGAGCAAGGCAATTCCGACCCCTTGTCGGTGAGAAGGTGTTGCGCCTATCTCGCCCAAGACACCGCTTGTATGGACATGGCTACTTAGCTTTCGCTTTCTTCCACACAAACGGAGGGACGGCAGGAAAGAGCTTGATGTTCTGATTGTCATTCGTCAGGGGCAGGCCGGGCGTGCTGCGACCACTGGCGATCTGCGATTCCAGCAGCGCAATGAGTTCGCGAACTTTTTCGGGGTGATCGACGGCCAGATTGTTGGATTCGCTGGGATCGTTTTCCAAATCAAACAACTGCAGAAAAGGAGCTTGCTGGAGTTCTTTCTGTGTCGTCGGAGCGCGGCCGAAACTTTTCAGGGCCGCCCGCCAAGCTGGCTCGCGGGGTGGCGAATTCCCAAAGCGTCCTTCGCTGCCGCTACCAGGGCAAAGCGCCAGTTTCCATTGCCCGCTACGAATTGCCCGAGCCCTTGTCGCCTCGAACACCATCGACGTGCCCCCCGAATCTGCCGTCGGGTCCTTCAGCGACGGCAGGATGCTCGTCGAATCCGGCGCCTCGCTGGCGGCAAGCTTCGTATTAGTGATCTCCGCCAATGTTGCCATCAGATCGTGTAGCCCGATAAGCCGATCGCAGGTGGTCTGTGCTGGGACCACCGCTGGCCAGCGAGCGACGAAGGGGACTCGAAAGCCACCCTCGTACACCGAAAACTTGTAACCGCGAAACGGGCCACTGCTGTAGTGGCCTTCTTTTTCCAGCTCTTTGAGTTGCAGAAAAGTCGCTTTACGCCGGCGCCCCGCGTACGGTGCGGCGCCATGATCCGACGTTGCGATCACCAGCGTGTCGCTGTCGAGGCCTTGGGCGTCAAGTGCCGCGAGAACGCGACCAACGCAAGCGTCCGCTTCCATCACGAAGTCGCCGTAGATTCCGATCGGACTTTTGCCTTCGAACTTAGCGCTGGGGCTGGTCGGCGTATGAGGCGCAGTCAATGCGAGATAGAGAAAAAATGGCTTGCCGCGCTTCGCTCCAACCGCGTTTTCTTGAATGAACCGTTCCGCCTCCGCGCTGAACGTCTCCAAGACTTTGGTGTCCTCAAAGTCCTCGGCCGCCGGTCCGACTCGGTTGAAAGCGCTCCAGCCCTTTTGCGCCGTCACGTCGCCCACCCAGTGATTGTCGCGCACAAACGCGTAGGGGAACATGTCCAACGATCCGGGCAGAATGAAACTGTCGTCGAAACCGTATTGGGGCGGGCCGATCGTTAACGGCTTGCCGTAGTCCACATTCGTGGGGCCCTGCGTTTTGCCGTCGGTCGTCTGCATCTGCGTGCCGAGATGCCATTTGCCAACGTACCCGGTTCGGTATCCGGCCGAGCGTAGCATGGTGCCGAGCGTATGTTGATCCGTTGACAGACGCGTCCCCAGGAACCCCCATGGCCCTCCGCGAACGGGCGGCCCAAACCGCCAGGGATAGCGGCCGGTCATGATGGCAACGCGGCTTGGCACACAGACGGAAGCGTTGGCGTGCGCGTCCGTAAAACGCATTCCCTCACGCGCCAGACGATCGAAATGCGGTGTGTCAATCTGGCAGCGGTCGCCACCGAAACTCTTGATATCGCCATAGCCAAGATCATCGGCAAGTATAAATACGATATTAGGTACGCCACCATACAGCTTGTTCGTGTGGTGAATGGACAGGAACGCTGCAAATGACACAGATACGAGTATCGTAATTCTCTGCAGTGAATGACCTGGCATTTGAGAAGGGTCCAGTCGTCGGCGTCGGTCTTGTGTTGGCATGGGAGAACCTCTGGGAGAAACGGGCTTGGTTGCCAATCGAGTTGAGGAAGAAGCGAAGCTTTTGTCGAGCGATCACCGTCGCGGCAACGATCGTGACGTTGGTTGATCTGATGCAGCACGGTTGACCAGAGGCACGACAACAAGGTCTTTGGGGACTTCACCGCTGGCGATGACAAAGGTGTCGCGGTGAATGCGAGCGATCGCATCGAACAGCGGGCGACGGATCTCAGGTCGCTGAACCAAGACGACATGCGATTCGTATGCCGGCTGGATCCACTCGACAATTCTCTCGAGGGTCTCCGTATTGCGAAGCTCGCACGCTTCTGCAACGAGTCGACAGATTTCTTCTTCGGTTTCGTCGTCCAGCATGATCGCTTGAAGCTGACCGTGCTCGTCCGTCAGAGGTGAGCAGATATCGCGACCCATATCGACTCGCAGACACTGCAGGAGCTGATCATGGTCTGCAACCAGTTCCACGTGATATGCCACACTTTCAATGATCTGAATAAGATTTATGATCGCCACTCGCTCCTCGAGCAAGTGCTTCAGCATCCGATGCAGCAGCGCAATCGGAACTTTGTCCGGGACGAGCTCGTTGATCGCGTCCGGATGTTGTTCCTTTAGTTGTTCCAAGCGATGCAGGATGTCCTGATGACTGATCAATTCGTGAAGCTGTCTCTTGACCGTATGGATGAAATGAGTCACGAGCACTGTCGCTGCATCACACACGGTGCCGCCTGCCATCTCGGCGCGTTCTCGCTGCTTCTGTTTGATCCATTTGGCCTTCAAGCCGAAGGCGGGATCGGTGGTGTCGACACCGTCGACTGAAAAGGCCAGTTTGTCAGAATTCAACACTAGATAATCGCCGACCATCAGCTCGCCCTGCGCAACGGGGTTACCGTTTACGAGAATGCGGTATGTGGAAGGCTCGAATCGTATGTTATCTCGAATGCGAATCTTTGGGATGATGACGCCCATCTCCAACGCGATCTGCTCTCGCGCACGACCAATGCGATCAAGCAATTCACCTCCTCGTTGCGGATCGGCCAACCGAATCAAAAGGGCGCCAATCTCTATGCTCAGGCGATCCTCGGAAATATACACCTCTGATGATTCGGACGATGATGCGCTGGTGGCCTTGAGCCCCGTGGAAAGTCGTTCTAAGGAAGCTGACAGCGCACTGGATGCGCTTGTGAGCGGGATCGCTTCATGCAGGCCCTCTACGTTAGCAGTTCGCGATGGCAGCTCCTCAGATATCGGATCGGAGGCCTCGGCACTCGTCGACACTTCACCGCCTGGTTCCGGAATATCATCGTCAACGCAGGTAACGTGCAAAACACAATCGATCCGAACGATCGTCTCTGGATTCCGCAGGCCACCACCTCCGTCTTCCTGAGCGTGTTGAATCTGGTCAAACCAGCTGTGACCTTCCAGATCTCCCAGGATGACTGTGTCGAGCAACCGCAAATGGTCGTCAGCCACGGACGCCAACGTCCCCCAGACTGTGCATCGTCCCGACAGATCGAGACATATTCTGCGTCGCAAGAAACGCGAGAGCTGGGAATAATAGTCCATCAAGACGTCACCTCACACCTGGAATCGCAGACCGACCGTGTCGAGCTCGTAACAACGGGCCGGGGCCGGACCGCGTCTGACAATGGATATTGTGGATCAA
>JASLPZ010000233.1:0-11473 GCA_030744725.1 Pirellulaceae bacterium | reverse complement strand
CTTTACTACCGCATTAACGTGATGTCGCTCGAATTGCCTCCGATCCGCCAGCGCGAAGGCGACCTCCCACTACTCGTTGCCCACTTCCTTGGACCCGCCTGGGAAATCGAGGAGGCCGCGATGCAGGTTCTTGAGCGATATCATTGGCCTGGCAATATCCGCCAACTCCTGAATTGCATCGAACGCGGCAAGATCATGGCGGAAGATTACACTGTCCGAATGTGTGATCTGCCGCGAGAAGTGTGCCACGGATCACGCCACACTCAACACCCGAGCCAAGACGACCCGGACGATTTGGCCTCGATCGAGCGCGCCAAGGTCCTTGACGTCCTCCGCCGCGTAGAAGGCAACAAGACACGCGCCGCAGACACGTTGGGAATCGACCGAAGGAAGATCTATCGCCTGTTGGAGAAATATGGAATCAAGGACGAGGAGATTCAAAGCGGCTCGTAACTCGTACTGAAAGTCGAAGCGAGTCCAGTTCCTGGTTAACCTAGACAAACGTTCCTTCGAGTAACGCGCCAACGGCATAGGCAACTGCCGCCGCGAGGCCGCCAACCATGAGTGTCTCTGCTCCCGCGAGCCAGACACTTCGTTCCGTGACGAGGCCTCGGACGACGCCAATCATGAAGAACGTTGCCGCAGTCAAAGCCGACGCCAGCATAAACGACTCCTTGGCACCTGACCCGAGATATAAGAAGAGCGGCGCGAGCGGAATCATGCCAGCCACAACGAAGGCGACCATCGTGGCCAGGCCCGAATAGATCGGTCGTGGCGTTTCAAGCGGCAATCCCCATTCTTCCGTCAACATCGTATCGACCCATTGTTTGCGGTCCTTGGTGATGATCTCCACGACTTGTTCGAGCATTTCGCCATCGAATCCCTTTCCCGCAAATATCTGCCGGATCTCCTCGCGTTCTCCCTCGGGAATCTCGTCGATGTGCAGTTCTTCCATCGCACGAAAGCGTTCGATGGTGTGCTTGTCGGCCCGGGCCTTCAAGTAGTTTCCCGCCGCCATGCTCAAACCGTCGGCCAACACGTTGGCCAGACCCAGGACAATCGCCACGCCACCCGAAAGTCCCGCTCCCGCCGCAGCGGCCACGATCGCGAAGGTTGTCACCGCGCCGTCGACAGAACCGAGCACGAAGTCGCCGAGGTAGCTATGTTGTGTCGCCGCGGCGATCCGCGCTGAGATTGCTTCCTCCGTGTGAAGTTCGGCGAGTTTGTGCTGTTGAGGCATTTTATCTCAGGTTGGTAACGGATGCTGTCAATATCGTGAAACGATCAAGTCAATTCCTTCCTCCATGATGACACGCCACCGAGCCTCCAAGTCGGGTGTGTATTGGGGATCGTGCCGTTGGACCGCCCGGCAAAGGGCATCAAGCCACAGGCTGTACAATTGCGGTGGGATGTCGTGGCCCCGGCGGCTGTGCGATTGGCCGATCTTCTCCACTGCCTGCAATGCCATCGGATCGCCTCTGCCCAGCCGCAACATCCAGAGCAACGACGCACCGATGATCTGCTTTTGCCTTTCCATATCCGTATCGGCGAACTTGGGTGGGATCTCCGGCGATTTGGCAAAGAATATCCTGTAAAAGGTGTCCCAGAATCCGTCCGATTCCTCACACCGATAGTAGCTCTCCAGGACGGCATGATAGACCGGCTCGATCGTTAGGTCAGACACCATGTTCGCGACCTCCTTCATTGACAGGCTTCCTGGAGAGGAACAACGAGCAAGGAGCGTGCCGCAACGTACGCGCCCAGGGGTAGGGTTGCGAAAGCTCGGCGCTGGTCGATGAAGTACGACGGTTCGCACGCGTACCGAGCGATTTCGACCGGATCGCGTGGTCCGGCGGCGTACGAAGCTCACGCGCAGAACTGTTTGCATTTGGCAAAGATCGGCTCGCCACTGGCCCATCGCGCCGACATGGTGGGCTCGTATAGGGCAACCAACAGCGCACTGTTCAGCTCGTAGCGGTTTGCATCGACGCCTACTGCCGCCAAGCCGTTCGAAAGACCTTGTTCGATTCCAATCGCTAGAGATGATGACGAACCAAGCCGCTGTTGCTCTGACGAATCATCCCTCCCGCAAACCGGACCATCCAGGCGGCAGAACAACGGCCGCAAAGCATGGACCGCACACTTGCCGCCATTGTTGAGTAACGGGCAGGTGACGTCAGCGGATGCGTATTCCCGACGGCTCATCGTTCTTGTCCGCACTAAGTTCGTCTCGGCCGCGCGACGTATGCGATCTACTTCTGTTTCACTCAGTTTAGCGCGCATACTGTCCGCAACTGCGAGGACTTCCGGTGCCGTGGCACCGACCATTTCGTGACAACGCGCTGGACATTGTGCTTGCTCTTCTCGAAGCTGTTCGAGCGCCTCGGAAGTTCCCGTATAAAGCTCTTGAGCCAGTTCCGTCGCCGTCGATCTTGATCTGGCCATCGACAGTCGGTTCGTTGTCACATTCGCCGCCATGCGTGTGGCCCAACGGACGAGCGTGTCGTCGTTATCAAGCGGTGGTTGCCACGGCTCCTTCTTTGCACTTGATTCCTTTGTTGCACTTACCGTGACTGTCGGCGGGCCGCTGAAAGCAACGGACAAGAACATGAGACAGAGGACGGCGACGATAACCAAAATCGCAACGGCCAGAACAATCGTGAGCGTGACAAACATGGATTGACTTCGCGGTAGTGGTGTGCACATCCGTGCTGATTCGAATTACCATAGCGCAAGGGGGCATGGCGAGCAAGTCTCGTACCCAACTTTGGTGCGGCGGAGGTCTCTGGTGTCTCAACGCTCCCGTGCGGCGCGCAGCCGGGATCGTCCATGGGGCGCGCGGCAGGTGGATGCGCACTGTGCATTTCAGCGCGCAAAACCACCCAATAAGGGTGGGTTGCTGGGCCGAAGAGGTTGACAGGACATTGACATCCTATTAGGACAGTAAAGACTAACCGTCATGCCAAGATCAGGTTGGCACACTGGTTGCATCGATCATTCGCAAACTGCCTGCCTCCAAAACACACGCCCGCCCCTCATTTTCAGACTCCGCTTGCGACGGCCCCTGGAGTTCCGATCCACCAAAGAAGAGACGTTGTATGAAGCGGATACTCGATTTCTTCCGAGACACAAGTCACTTGTGGGTCCTATCCGTCTTGATCGTCGCAGGCGGCGCCGGCTTTCTGTGGGCACGCACCCAGATGGTCCCGGATGGCTTTGGCGACCGCGGACCCTACCGAGCCGCTGCGTTGGACGAAATCGCGGCCAAGCCGATGGTGTTGCAGGCCGATAGAGTGTGTTTGGAGTGTCATGAGGATGTGGGCGAGGAACGCGCCGAGTCGCTTCACGAGGCTGTAGGCTGCTTCCACTGTCATGGTTTTGGCCGCGATCATATCGCGTTGGCACGGAAGGCGGCTGAGGATGCAAACGTGTCGGTGCCACCTGCCGAGGAGTGGGATGGTGACTTTCTGACGGACATCGACCTGTTCATCACTGAAGACCGTATCACTTGCCTGGTCTGCCATGAAGCCCAAGTCGGAATGCCGGAAGATTTCAAGAAGACCAACGTCGCTGAACACCTCGAAGAGATGGAAGCCGACGAGCCCACAAGCCGCGAGACGTGCTTTGAGTGTCATGGCGGACACGACACAGCACCGTAGCGCAAGTCAGATTCGGGCTACACGGTAAACACGACATCACGAGAACGAGAATGCCATGACGTCCACTGACAACACGCCCTGTTCGTGTGACGATGCAGGTTGTGCCTGCGAGTGCGATGATGCAAGTTCGCGTCGGCGGTTTCTGGAACGAGCTACAACGATCGCGCTCGGAGCCGTCAGTCTGACGATTCTGCCGGCCTGGACAGGCAACGATGACGACGAGTCGATAGCCGGAGACGCCCCGAACCCCGAAGCCAAGCAAACTCCGCTCTATGGCTTCCTCGTTGACTCGCAAAAGTGTGTTGGCACCGGCAAGTGTCTGACGGCGTGCCGTATCGAAAACGACGTGCCGGAGGGAAACTATCGCACCTGGGTCGAACGTTATGTGCACTTCAAAGACGGAACGATCCAAGTCGATACGGTTCCAGAGACTGGTTACGCTGAATCTGAATTGCCGATCATCGACCCGGACAAAGTCGACCGCGCGTACTTTGTCCCCAAGTTGTGCAATCATTGCGAAGACGCTCCGTGCAACCAGGTCTGCCCCGTGCACGCCTCTTTCACGTCGCCGGAAGGGGTAGAGCTGGTCGATACGGATCGTTGCATTGGCTGCGCATATTGTGTTCAAGCCTGCCCATACGGCGTTCGCTTCATCAACAGTGAAACCGGCACAGCCGACAAATGTACGTGGTGCTACCATCGCGTCACGCAGGACGAGCAGCCGGCGTGTGTCGAGGCATGCCCAGTCGGGGCGCGGCTGTTTGGACAGATAAATGACCCCAACAGCGATATCAGCAAACGGATCGCCGAAGTCCCCACGCACGTGCTGAAAGAGCATCTCGGCACCCACCCGAAGACGCGCTACGTTGGCATCACCAATGAGGTAACCTGATGCAGGAAGCTCCATTTGTCTTTCCGAATGATCCGCATGTGACGTGGAGCATCATGATCGTGCTCTACCCCTACATCACAGGATTGGTAGCGGGCGCTTTCGTCGTCTCGTCGTTGTATCACGTCTTCGATAAGCAGGTCTTGAAACCGGTGGCGCGATTGGCGCTGGTGACATCACTTTGTTTCTGCGCCTTCGCCACACTGCCACTGCTGCTTCACTTGCACCACCCCGAACGGGCTTTCAACATCACGTTCACGCCCAGCGCGACTTCGGCAATGGCCGGATTCGGCTTCATCTACAACCTGTACATGTTGCTGCTCGTCGTGGAAGTGTGGCTGGTCTTTCGTGCGGACATCGTGCAGCGCGCAAACAACCGACGTGGAGCCGCGAAGTTTCTCTATCGAGTGTTGGCGCTCGGTTCGAGGAAAATCACGCCGGGGTCGCAAGCCGTGGATGAGTGGTTGATCCGGGCCTTAGCCATGGCGGGGATTCCGATCGCCTGTGTGCTGCACGGCTACGTCGGATTTCTGTTTGGTGCTGTGAAGGCCAACCCCTGGTGGTCGACGGCGTTGATGCCCGTGATCTTCTTGGTCTCAGCCATCGTTTCAGGAATCGCCGCGTTGATCGTGCTCTACCTCTTCATCAGCTGGCGGCGTGGTGTGAGGCCCGATGCGGATTGCGTCCGAGCGTTGTCGCGATACCTTTGGGGGTTTCTAATTCTGGCTGTCTCGCTTGAAATGCTGGAACTGGTCCATATGGCCTACGAATCCGGCAGCGAATGGAAGGTGCTTTCAACGTTGTTAACCGAACGTTTGGCAGTGTCGTACGGATTGGTCCAACTGTTGATTGGCTCAATCTGCCCCTTTTTCCTGCTTCTCTTTGCCATTCACCATCGTGTCCCTCCCCGCGTAATGATGACGTTCAGCGGTCTGGCTGGACTGCTCGTCCTGGTGCAAGTGTTCGCCATGCGGTGGAATGTTGTCGTGGGTGGCCAACTGTTCTCCAAAAGCTTTCGCGGTTTCGTCGAATATCCACTGCACTGGTTCGGCCGCGAAGGCCTACTCGCAGCAACAGTCATCCTCGCTCTTCCACTGGTGGCACTTTGGGTAGCCGCAAAGGTCCTCCCACTTTGGCAACAAAGCGAAGCATGATGTTTTATTCCCCGTGCCAGTGATCCACTGGCTCCGCCTCGTTGTCGATCACGATGAACCGGACCGCAGGACCACATCCAATCGTTTGCGCATTTACGACAGCAGGAAATGCGTTAATAGGAATCTGCTGTCGGCGAGATCGTTCTTCCTTGAGTTATCACTTACCCGCCATATACTGTGGCAAGTTGGTATTTTCATTTCAGGTTCGAGTTGCACGAGGAGAATGACAACGATGAAGAAACTTCTGCTGATTGCTGTTGTACCGATGTTGGCGGTCACGCTGCTGCTTACGATGGGTGTCAACGCTCAAGTGAAAAAAGGAAAGGAACGGCCGCTGCAAACCAAAAACCTAATGAAGGGTGTGGTCGGAGCCAACTGTGGTGCTCTGAAGAAAGCGCTTGATGCTGGACCTGCAGATGACAAGGCCTGGGCCGCAGTCGTTTTGCACGCGGAATTGCTGAACGAATGCAGTCACATTCTGATGGCCGATGGTCGCTGTCCGGATGGTGCTTGGGCTGGTGCGGCCAAGACGCTTCGCGGATGCAGTGCAGTCGTTATTGCAAAGGCCGAGGCGAAAGACGTTGATGGTGCCAAGAGCGCATTCGGAGCCATGACGAAAGCATGCGGCGCCTGCCACTCCAAACACAAGAAGAAGAAGTAAGAAATCGGCGATTTAGGTTACAAGTACTCGCCGTAAGCACGCGATCGTGGGGCGAGTTTGCCGACCTGGTTCAGGTTGGGCAAACTCGCCCCAGTTTGTTTCTGCCGGCCCGGAAACAGATTGACTACGATCGATCGCGTTTAGTCGTTAAGGCGAGCGGCAGAATTCGGGTTACAGGTAAGTTCCCATCTGCCCGTCGTTAACGCGGCAGTGCCGCAGCCAAATAGGGAACATGCCCGTATTTGGCACGCTCCCCGACCAACCTGCGGTCGGTGCCTGTCGCTCACAAAACATGCGCGCACCGAGCGCGCATGTCCCGAAGCTAGACTCTAACCCGGCGGCGATTCCGTTTCCGCCAAATCCACAACGACGCACGTGACATTGTCATGCGAGTTGTGCTCCAATGCCAGATCGACCAGGGCGTTGGCAGCGGCTCGGGGGCTGCCAACAAGAGCGAGAAGCTGCTGTATCTCGTCATCAGCCACAACATTGGTGAGCCCATCGGAACAAAGCACCAGCCGGTCGCCGGGGCAAAAGCCAAGCTCATGGACATCGATCGGTTCATCCAGCGGCGTCACGCCGATTGCATTTGTAAGGACGTGACACCAAACGTGGTTGCAGGCGGTCTCTTCGGTGAACACTCCCGCATTGATGGCCGCTTGTACGTACGTCTGGTCCGTCGTCAAGCGTTGCAGGCGACCACAGTGCAGCAAATACGCTCGACAATCACCTACGTGCGTGACGTACAGTATTCCATCGACAACGACAGCCAAGGCCATTGTCGCTGCCATCCGTCCGAAGTTAGGATCCGTTCTGGCGATTTCGATCATCTCTCGCCGAGCGGCTTCTATTGCGTCGGCCACTGCCAGTTCGATGATCTCCCCATCGCGCCCGGCAGACTTTTCAGTCTGGCTTAGCCAACTCGGCAACACGCGGGCGACAATTTCGCTCGCTTCCGCGCCGCCGCCATGTCCTCCAACTCCATCTACGACGAGGAACACGCCACGCTCTGCATCGACAGCACAACGGTCCTCATTCCGCGCTCGGTAGAACCCCGTCACCGAACGCGAACCCGCACGGATCACCAACGATTCACGATCAAGACAGCTTTCCCAGCCCGCGGCAGAAGGCGGTGTCAGCAACCGAACACCACTGCAACCAGTCGCACTTCGGTGGTTGCACCGGTGGGAACCTGGAGGCGGTGTCGTCATGACTCATCTCATTTCTGCATGATTGTCGCGGAGCACCAATAAGGACAACCAGGGTGATCGCACATGGCGTGCCGCTGAAGAAGGCAAGCGACACTCGTTCCAAATACCTTGAGATGCTCTTACTGAGTTTGCGGAGGTTGCCGCTGGTTGCCTCACTTCACTGTGCGATGGCAGGCATATTAATGTGCATCTACGCACAGTGCCGACTTCGAGGAAGCATCCTAAGGAGATCGCGGGGTGCTCGTCCGATATGAATTGCTGGGAGGACAAATCCGTCCACCATGAACAGCCTGCCAGCCGATATGCTAACCTGGAGATGCTCAGGGCACCGTGCCAATCTCAGTTCCTCACAACACTCCAATCTGAACGCGATGCGTGATAGCCCTATTCCACCCGATGTCTTTGAGCGTTTCCAGAGCCTGCAACGCTACGTTGGATGGACCGAGGATGATGCCGCTCGCGTGTGTGAGGCGGCACCGCTGGTGCAGGAGGTGTTCGAGGCGTTGGCGAACGATTTCTATACCGCCATCGAACAACATGCTCGCGCCGCGCGAGTGATCACCGGCGGCGCGGAACAGACTGCGCGTTTGAAGGGAACGCTCGCCCAGTGGCTGGGCGAGTTGTTTGACGGCCAGCACGACAGAGACTACGTCACCCGTCGCTGGCGCGTTGGCTGGCGGCATGTAGAGGTTGGTTTGGAGCAGGCTTTTACGAATGTCGCCATGTCTCGGCTACGCGATGGCTTGCTACGCGGGTTAGAAGAGCGATGGGAAGGAGACTCGAAGGAGCTGTCTGAGACGGTGCGTTCGATCAACCGGCTCATCGACCTCGACTTGGCGATCATCCAGGATGCTTATGAGACCGAGCATGTCCGGCGGCAACGGCAGGCCGAGCGGAGGCGGGGCGAAGCTGCGTTCCGTCAACTTGTCGAAGCGGCGGGAAGTATGATCGTCATCCTTCGCAAAGATCATACGGTCGCTTACTTCAACCCTTTTGCCGAAGCATTGACCGGATATGCCGCTGCTGCAGTGGTCGGCAGAGATTACTTCCCACTGTTCATTCCTGAGGGCGAACAAGAGGGCGTTGCCACGCAAATCAAGCAGATCTTCTCAGGAATTCCAACACGGAAATACGAAAACGCCGTACTCTGCCGCGACGGGACACAGCGATGGGTCCTCTGGAACGCGCAACGGCTGGACGATTTTGAAGGGCAACCCGCTATCTTGGCGATCGGTCAAGATATCACTGAACGCACAACAGCGGAACAGAGGGCATTGCGGGCGGAACGCCTCGCGGCGATTGGTCAGACGGTGGCTGGCTTGGCGCATGAGAGCCGCAACGCGTTCCAGCGCAGCCAAGCGTGTCTTGAACTGCTGGAATTGGAACTCGAAGGGCAAGACGAGAAGCTGGAACTTGTCTTCCGCATCCAGCGTGCCTTGGATCACTTGCATCGTCTTTATGAGGAAGTGCGCGATTACGCAGCACCAATCGTGCTCGACAGGCAAGTGTGCGATCTGGCTCGATTGTGGCGGGAAGCATGGTCGCAGGCGGAGGTCAGTCGTAGAGAGAAACACGTCGAAATTGTCGAGAACTTGGGAGAAACAGACCTTGGCTGCTCGGTTGACTGGTTCGCGGCCGGGCAGGTGTTCCGAAACATCTTCGAGAACGCGATCGATGCGTCTCCGGACCGTGGCGTCGTGACTGTCAGCTGCGGAATGATCAAACTGGACAACAATCCTGCGATCGAGATTTCAATCCAGGACAACGGGCTGGGGATTGTATCCGAAGTACGTGGCGAGGTCTTCGACGCGTTTTTTACGACCAAGCCCAAAGGCACGGGACTTGGCATGGCAATCGCTCGAAGAATCATCGAGGCTCACGGAGGCCAGCTTGACTTGGGCGTTGCTGACGGCGGCGCGCAGTTCATCATTCGGTTGCCTCGCGACTGAGATCGCTACGTTTAATACACAACGTTTAATACACAACGCGCATGCCTGTAATGGAGAACATTGATGAAGACTGCAAAGCAAATCGTGATGGCGTTCGTGGCGCTGACATGCTGTCTGTATGCAAATGGCTTGGTCGCACAAGAGAAGAGCGTCCGGCCTGGGATCAACAAGTCGTTCAAGAAGCCAAATGTGGTGCAGTTTGTGGAGCGATTCGAGCGGGAAGGGCGTGAAGTCTACGACCATCGGGAGGAGATCGTCGCAGCGTGCGATCTCAAGCCGGGCATGATCGTGGCCGATGTCGGGTCTGGGACGGGCCTCTTCACGCGAATGATAGCGCCACCGCTCGGCGGGCGCGGCCGAGTGTACGCCGTCGATATTGCGAAAGAGTTCGTCCAACATGTCGAAGCAACTTGCAAGGAATCAGCGCTGACAAACGTTCAAGGTATCGTCTGTAAACCGGATTCTGTCGAGTTGCCGGACCATTCAATCGATCTCGCCTTCATCTGCGATGCCTATCACCACTTCGAGTTCCCCTACAAGACGATGCGATCGATCTATCGTGCGTTACGGCCGGGCGGGCAAGTTGTACTCGTAGATTTTCATCGCGAAGAGGGTACGAGCTCGGAGTGGATTTTGAATCACATACGAGCGAATCAAGAGACATTTGTCCGGGAGATCGAACTTGCCGGCTTAGAAGTCGTCGATGAGAAGGACTTCATGAAAACCTCCTACTGGGTGCGATTCAAGAAATCGCTTCGTACGGCGGGCTCCGGTCACACGATCGATTCGCTCGCCGCCGTAAAACAGCTGCTTGCCGACAAGACAGCGATGTTGATCGACGTGCGCGAACAGGGAGAGTGGGACACCGGTCATCTCGCCGCGGCAAAGCTGTTACCACTGAGCACCCTGCGCGCCACATCCGGCGAGAAACTCGCCGCCACCATTTCGAAGACCATCTCTCGCGACAAGATCATCTACTGTCACTGTTATTCGGGCGGCCGCGTCCTCGCCGCCACCCCGATCCTCGCACGCCTTGGCTACGATGTTCGCCCTTTAAAGGCCGGTTTCAGCGCACTGGTGGAGGCTGGTTTCCGCAAGGCGGAATGAAAGCTCGATTCAACTCACTTTACGGATCGTCCGCCTCCACGGGCTACTTACGGACCGATTGCTCGCCATCGGCGCTCGGCAGCTTGTGGGTCTTGAACAACTCACCATATGCCTCGCCAGATGCCGCCTTCAGAGCTTCTGCCTTGTCCATTGCGACTTCGAGCTCTTTCAGCAGCTTTCCCTCTTCGGCTTTCTTAGCACTACTGCCGTTCTTACGCGCCGCCGAGACTCGGTCTTTGGCATTGCCTTCGATCAGTTTCGAAAGTTCCCATCCGTACGCGTTGACGAAGTCCTTCTTCTTGTCTTTCACGTGGCAGGTATAGCATCCCATTTTCTTGAAGGCGGCTTGAAACTCTGCGTTGCCGCTATCCTTCACGTACTTCGCGTCGAACGCCTTCTTGAAGGGAGAGGACGCAAAGGAGGTAACCGTCGCGAACAAAACGGTTGCGAAAACGGTTGAAACGAGAACAGTTGGTAACTTCATGGGGTGGTCTCCTGGGATCGCGCCGCCAGATTGCTGGGTCGCTGCGCTTTGGCTCTTGTCGGTGGGCTGAGCGATTCATGAGGGTGAAGCGCATCAGAAGCCGCTCGTTGGACTTAATGGCAAGTTTACACTTCCCGATATATGGATGTCAAGGTCCTTATAGTCAGGGGATCTGGCTTGAAATCACGCCCCAATGAACTGCAAGACCCACCAATCAATGTTACCGATTTGAGGAATTTCCCGCCTTCATCAGACTCTGCGGTTGATGCGAGCTTGATGCCTTAGGCAACTCCCGATTAATAACATACCGTTGCTTGGTGTTTTCGATTACCCTCCCGAGACGTAGTGTGTGTTGATTT
>JASLPZ010000232.1:0-11562 GCA_030744725.1 Pirellulaceae bacterium | reverse complement strand
GCGGGGAGCTAACCACGGCAATCAGGCTCGACAACCCTAGTTCTTAGTCTTGACAGAGCACTAGCCGCCATTTCCAGGAGAAGCTGTGAATTTGCTGTAACTGGTTGAAACTCGATTGATTCACAGTCTTGAAGCGAACTCACTGGCAACGCTAGCAACTCTCCGGAGACTCATTTGACGCAATTTCGGCTTGGCGGCGAAAACGGTCTGCAATCAGTGTGTCGATCAGCAACTGCATCACGTGGTAGGTGACCATCGGCAAGATCGAAACCTGGAGCGATATTGCCATTAACAGCCCCACCATCAGTGTTTTCTGACTGCTTGCAAAGGCCACCGCGATCTGATCTTCGCGCGAGAACCGGAACAGCCGAGCCAGCCAGAGGCCCGCCACGAGCATGGTTGTGTGGACTGTGCAGACGGCAACCAACATGGCGAACAATCTCAGGGGAGCCAGCTCAGTCGCATCGGCCACGCCCAGCCGTAGTCCTGTCCGAACTGCTCCGAAGAAGACCATCGACAGGATGCCGCTTTGAGCAAAAATGCTGAGCAACGGCTTGCTTTTCGTTGCCCAACTCGCCAGCGGTTGGTGCAACCGCACGAACTGGGCGAGCATCATCGGTAGCACGACCAGCAACCCCAATTTCAGTGCCATTTTTGACAAGCTCAGGTCGGGGTTGTCGATGGTCTGTCCGGTCATGGCCAACAGCCACAACGGTGTGACAAAGAAACAAGTTGCATTAGTGAAAATCGTGACAAGGATCGAAACGGAGTCGTTTCCGCCGGCCCGCCGCGTCCAGACCGAAGCGGATGCGAGCGTGCAGGGGGTTGCGGCGGCGACGAGCAGCCCGGGTGCCATGATCGGGTCCAAACCCAGCGAAACGGCCCATGCAAAGAGCGGGAGCAATCCGAAGTTGATCGCCACCGCCAGTAGCGGCGGCCAGGGCCGTGACATCGACCGCCACATCGCGCTTGCTTCCAGCGGCAAAGCCATCAAGAACAAGACACTAGCCACCACACAATCTCGTAGCGTCTTACTGGCGGCCAATGGCTCCAACAACTCGGCACCACCAATCCCAATCACCAAAACGGCAAATAGTGCGATCAGAAACCAGCGTTGACGAAGAAACCGTTTCACCATGTCGAATCCAGTGGCAGCGGCGGCGGAGCGACAATCTTCGCGCGAGCTGCAGACCAACGCAACCACACTATCCTCTGAAAACGGGGGAGATTAGAATCGAGTCTGAGACGCGATTGCATCCACCAGACGCTTTCCCTGGGCCGACCAGCACGACAGAGTGTGTCGCGTTGGCTGCAACACCACGGCCCAACCGAGGGGAGGCTACGACCCGATAAAACGAGTTCCTATGTTGCGTTATTGGACGGCTGGCGAGTCCCACGGAAAAACGATGCTGGCCATCGTGGACGGTTTTCCCGCTGGCCTGGAAATTGACACAGACGTCATCGATGTCGAATTGAAGCGGCGACAAGGTGGCTACGGTCGCGGCGGCCGTCAGCGTATCGAAACCGATCGCGTTGAACTGCTCTCCGGAATCTGGAAGCAAACGACGCTGGGTAGCCCGATCACGCTCCAAGTGGTCAATCGCGATTACAAGCTCGAACAACTCGAAGATCTACAACGACCTCGACCTGGACACGGCGATTTGACAGGGGCAATCAAATACCTCGGTTCGATCCGTGGCATTCTGGAACGTGCGAGTGCTCGCGAGACTTCCGTCCGTGTCGCTGCAGGTGCACTGGCCAAACAATTGCTGGCACAGTTTGCAATCACAACGATCGGCTATGTCGTTGAGCTCGGCGGCATCGAGGTTCCTCCGCAAGACGCTCCCCTTGCCGAACAGTTCCAATTGCGAGATGCCAGTGAAGTCTATTCCCTAGACCCGTCCCGCGACGACGAAATCAAATCGCTAATCGACGAAACCGGCAAGCAAGGCGACACGTTGGGCGGCATTGTCGAAGTTCGGGTGGAAGGCCTCCCGTTTGGACTGGGGACACACGCTCAGTGGGACCTCAAGCTCGACGGGCGTATTGCGCAGGCAGTTATGGCTGTCCAGGCGATCAAAGGTGTGGAAATCGGGCTGGGCTTCGAGGCTGCGCGTCGACCGGGTTCGCAGGTCCACGATCCCATTGAATTCGACAGCAGCCAGAAAGACTCACACAACCTGGGATACGTCCGCCCGACCAATCATGCCGGTGGCCTGGAGGCAGGTATGACCAACGGCCAACCGTTGGTCGTTCGTGCCGCGAAGAAGCCCATTAGTACACTCCGCACACCGCTCGAATCGATCAACTTGGAATCCAAACAGGTCGAGTCAGCGGAATACGAACGGAGCGATGTCTGCGCCGTCTCAGCAGCAAGCGTGATCGTCGAAAACGTGGTCGCCTTTGAAGTGGCCCGCGCCCTGGTGGAAAAATTTGGCAACGACAACCTACTGGAAATGCAAGCCCGCGCCGAGCTGTTTAACAAGATGGCACGCAATCGCTAAGACACACTAACCAGCCAATGCCTGATCCTGCTCCGCGCGATAGCTGAGCCACATCGTCAATGGCAGACACCCAATCGCGGCAACCACCAGTTGGCTGCCGACAAATATGGCCAGCATGGGCAAGACACCTTCGGTAAAGCCGTAGGAATGCAGACCGACGCCCAGTTCGTTGACACCAAACCAAGACCAAGCGGTAACAATATTGCCACTCAGGGCTAAGATGGCCAGACCGCGTTCTTTGACGATGCCACCCCAGCGAGCGTGCAAAACCAGGGCGTTCCACAAGACGAGCAGCAACGCTCCGTTTTCTTTCGGATCCCAACCCCAAAACCGGCCCCATGAATCATCGGCCCAAAGTCCACCAAGCACCGTTCCGACGAAACTAAAAAACATCGCGAAGCAAGTGACGCCGTAGATCATCCGTGCCAGGTCTTTTCGCACCGGTGCGTTCAACTGAGACGTAAACACACCCCACAGGACATAGATCAAGCCGATCGCGCCTGCCAGGAAGGTGGTTGAGTAGCCAAGCGTGATGCAGACGACATGCGTTGCCAGCCAGAACTGAGTATCAAGCACCGCTTGCAAGACAGTGAACGTATCCCCATCGCCCGCCAGATTATGGGCAATGACCATGGTGGCAAAGCCGATGGTCGCGGCCACAACATTGCCAACTCCATTGCGATAGAGGTATTCCAGCACGAGTCCGAAGATCACGGCTCCCCAGCCAATGAAAACGGACGACGAGTAAAGATTCGTCACCGGCGGTCGCCCGGAAATGTAAATTCGAGCCGCGAGCGCCAGCGTATGAATGACCAACGTAAAGACAATCAGCCAGAATGCGGCTCGATTGAGTGGCTTTGGCCAGACCAGCCACGAGGTCGCAGTCAAAACAAACGCAAGCAGATACGGCCACCAGCAGAAGAAGAATGGCGAGACGTAATTGAAGTACGCTTCAAATCCATAAAACGTGCCAAAGTACCGTTCGACGAAACCGGTTGTCATCAGTCCGGTCGCGGTCAGTCCAGTCTTGGCGTATTTCGATTTCAATTGCGGCGGGCCATCTCGGCGCAGATGCCGTTTGTATCGTTGGACCTCGTCGTTAAACTTCTCGGGCTCGCGACCTCCATACGCCACGATGATCTTGTTGAGATGTTCCAGCGATGGTGGTGGGTCTTGGCCCAACATTCGGACGTTGATCAACGCCGTCGCCCAAGCTTTGGAGTAAGGTTGCCATTGGTCGTCGTCCTCTTTGTGTGGCTCGCCACCAACTGTGGAGCCCTCTTCGTTCGGCACGGCCAATGGTGGGTGAATTGAATCGATGCTCTGCATGAAGCCAAAATAAGCTTGCCGGAAAGCGTCGATCTTACTTGTCGCAGTCGCTCGGTCCTTTTCGAATTCTTCGGGTGTCGGCAACGGTGGCAACGTCGGCGGCTGAAACGCCGCACCGATCTGTGTGAAGCTACGAATGCGTTGATCCAACTCGAGAAGCTTGCGCTGAAACGTAGATAGCTTTTCGACATCAAGCCTGCGGGCGGCATTCACTTGACGCTCGAACTCCTCGACTCCACCACGAACTTCCTCGACGGAATAACAGTTGCTCTTGCGTCGATTCAGTTTCAGCATATCGAGCACTTCGAGATTGTCGATCTGGAAGACTTTGTGCTTCTCGGCAACAGCTGGCCGAGCGATCACATCCATCAGCCACCGAATCGCTGGAAAACGTCCAGTTGTCAAGGTGTCGACATAGCTGTCAACGACGTAGTGCTCCTCTTCGGTTTCTTGTTCGACCATCTCGATCGCCGCGTCGATGTCGCCATCCAACGCCTTCAGTCTGGCGGCGTCAACGGCTGGCCATTTCTTGTGTAAATCGGCCACGATCTCAGGCCATTGTTCCTTCAATGCCGTACCTTCGATTCGTCCTTTGAACGATTCGCGAGTGCTGATCACGCGGAGGGTGTTTCTTGCCAGCGTATCAAACGGCTTCACTCGACCGTCCGCGATCACGGGTAGTTCGCCAACCGCCTGCAGGTCCATTTCACCGGGGGTGGCCTCCGGTCGATTCGCCGCCCGGAAGAACAAGATGGCAAAGAGACCCACAACAGCTACCGGCACCGCAATCGAAGCCCAGTGCTCGCTGCCTGCTGTGGTGGCGACTGACGACGAGGCTTGATCGGAGGACTTCGACTTGTCCTTTCCAGGTTTTCCGGGTCGTTTGGCGGCTTTCATCTCGACAACGCTTTCGGAAGCCGTCGCCGCGGCCCCTTCACGCCGCTTGAGAAACCGCAGCAAAACGGAAAGAAAATGAGCCAGCATCCCGGTGGCCACTAACATGCAGGCAACATACGGAATCATCCAGCCGGAATTGGTCACAATCGACAGCGTCGTCGTCTCTTTGGCAACCTGCGGTGGGCCGGCGTAACCAGTTTGGTAGATCGTCTCACCCGCGTAACGCAACGGATTGTTCATCCAAATGCGAACTTTTCGATCCGTACCGCGATCGGCGTCGACCAGGTGGATGTCCGACGAGTAGTTACGTGGCGTACTTGTTCCTAGATAATCGTCCTTGCGAACGTCCACCAAGGTGACTGAATAAGGCTTGTAGCTGCGTGCAAATCGCAGCGACATTTCATAGGCATGGTCGGCGACCGCGACTTCTTCGACGATATCCTGCGAGGACGCAATCTGAGACAACATGAAAGTCCCCAACTCCTGGCCATTTTTCTTCGACAGGAGCTTGACGTAAGCGGCGGCCAAATCGACGGACGAACTGCTCGCACCGCTGGCCGCGCGAACCGGCTTCGCGACAACGTTCAGCCCGGTCCCATCGGTAGCCAAGTTGGTCTCAGTCGTCTTGGGATCCTCCAAATTCGCATTCTTGTAGTACACGAGAACCTGAACGTCAAAGGGCAAGTCGTCATGGTGAATAATGCCCTGATCGTCGAGGAAAGGGGGGCTGCCAAACCAGTCACGAATTCCTCGCTGAGTGTGCCCCGGTCCACCATCGAGCTTACCCTTCGCTAGACGCACACTTTGCAACAACAGAGGCTGCGGAATGACGACGACGATGTCCTTGGTCGTGTCGCTGGAGTCGATCACCGCCAGTTCCGTGCGGCGTATGTCTTTGGCAAACGAGACCGTGGTATTTTCCTCGATCGTCATCTGCTCTTCGATGTCATACTTGGCAACCCAAAACTGGCCAAACATCAGCAGCCCGACACCAAGATGGATCAGGACGATACCACCACGTTTCTTGAATAGAAGAATGCAGCCGACAAGCAAGATCCCCCCAGAGAAACCGCCTTGAATGAGCTGCCAGAGAATGCGCATCCCCGCATCACCAAGATACGCACCTTCACCCGCCAGAAACAGCCAGGCCGCGGTGACCATCAGAATGACGGCCGAACTCCCCAGCGCAACACGTTCAATCCAGCGACGCGAATCAGCCAAAGGTAGCATGATCGTCCCAACGAGTGAGGCCAAACCCGTGACGGCCACGCCCACCTTGACCAACAGCCACGACGTTGCCCAACTGGCGGGCGCGTTGCCCTGCAAACCGGTCATGTTATGCCCGCTAAGGACAACCAGCGATGTCAACACGATACCGACCAACAGCACAACCAAGCCGACCACCATACGCCGACGCTTGGCTTGAACCTTAAACCGCACAACATGAGCAGAGACCAGGTTCAGTGCCAGCAACGCACCGATCATGGCACCTCCTGGAAACGGAAAACCAAACGGTACGTTCTGCAGGTTCGGAAACCAGGATCGAGGAAAGAACACCTGAAATTCAATCCAGGCAAACCACGAAAGAAAGTAGCGATCCATGACTTCCCACATATCCATGTTGACCTGGGCCAACGTACCTACCAGGACGATCACAATGGAAAGCGCAAATAACACAACCGTCAGACGCAAGGATGCCAAGGGGCGCAAGCAAGTCGTGATCACGGATAATGTCGTGTCCAGGGAATCCAGCATCGCATCGGACGAGTCGGAGCTTTCGGTCGTGATTGAGGCCATAACTATCTGGTCGTAAGGAGAATGGTCTGTGAGCAGTTGGTCTATTCGAATCGAATCGATTTCAGAAACTCGTCAAAACGAGTTCGCTCTTGAATTGCCAGGTCGTGGTCGCCCTGCAATTTGATGAACCAGGCCATCCCTTCGCGGAAGGCCACGACACCCAAGATCGCGTCTTTGTCACCGATCAGTTGCACGTAAGCGCCAACCGTCCCATCGATATCGATCTTCTCGCTTTCGGCATCGAGTTCTGCTTCGGTAATTGGGTCGAGCTGAATTTGCCTACGCCAGCGGTTAACGTTCATCAACAACAAGGAAGGATTGCCAGGCATCCGCGTCGCAGTAATCTCGACCGACTGACCATCTTTCTTGACTTCAAAGACGGCCTGTCGGCGAATCTGAATCCCACCTCGCGAGACCTCTAGCTCACCCGGCGACCACCCCTGGGGCGTGTCAAACTTAATCGATGGTCCGGCTGTCGTTGCAGACGGCGCTGGACGACGCGCGTCGAGCACTGACGGTGGTGACATTGGCCTCGTCGTAGCACCGCCCAGGTTTCCCCGTAGATTGACAATCGTCACCTGCGCGCCAGCCAAATCGAATTGCGTCGACTTGGTCGGCAGTTGTTTAGCGCTGATCGGCCGTAATCCCAGTTGGCCGTGCCAACGGTTTACATTGGCCAACACGTAACTGGTTAGATCTTCGCCAGGCAAGCGCAGTGGTGTCACCGTCAATTCAAGGGGATCGCCTTCTCCGTCGATCTCCAGGGTGGCAAACCGTGACGACATGGGACCTCGCGGCCCGCTGTCCTCCTTTCGCCGCCAATCCACTGGGGCGGTCCATGATGGCTCGCCATCTTCAGCAAATTTCAAGGACCGCACCATCTCGACAAAAGCCTCGGCGTGTGGCTCAAGCGCAACGTCTTTGCCCGTGACTTTGAAAAACCACGCCTGATCGCCGTGAGGTACGATGGCCGCCAGCATGCGATCCGCAGGCGCCGGTTTAACAACCTCGTAGCGACGAATTGATTCAGGAGGCGAACAACCTGATCCCGTTAGGATCAGCGAACACGCTGAAAGAGCTATCCAGAAGTACCAGTACGGGATCCGCGGCAGTGTCACCGAGAAAGAAGCAGAATATCGTGGCATGGCAAGCAAGCACTGCTAAATAGACGAGGGGATTTGGGCGTGGCAGGCGAGTAGAAACCGGGCATTCGTGCCGGTCCTCCGCTCTCAGCTAGATTATAGCGCCCATCCCGAAGAAAGGTACAGGTGGCGAATCCAACTCGCTCCAGACCATTACTTCTTGTTCATCCCGAAGGCAGTTGTCACGCCGTCGGAGATGCTCGTGCTCACATCACGAGCCTCTTCCCAAGCCCACATGTTCCGCACTATATCCATCATCAGGACACCACTGACGCCCAGAAAGAGCATGATCATCATCAAGCCCATCAGATTCCAGATGGAATAAGGGGCCTCGTTCAACTCGGCGGCGGGCGCGTAGGCCGGAGCTGCATCGGGAGCGATCGCCGTGGCTGGCGCACCGCCACCTAACGAATCGAGTTGGGCTTCCAGGCCGGCCGTCTCTGCCAATAAGGCCTGACCACCACCAGCGTCTTGCAGCATCGTCGCCGCATCCTGGTCGAACGCCTCAGAATCCTCCAAGGCGATAACTTGTGAACCGCTATCCGATTCGTCGCCCATCATTTCGTCCGACGGAGACAGCATGAACTCTTCGTCTTTCTGAACAACGACGGGCGCGATTTCTTCCGCGTCGTCGAGCGAAACGAGTTCTTCATCCTCCGGCAATTCCAACGAAGAAATCGAGGATCCACCAAGATCGACGCCCGATTCCTCCAAAGAAAGCCCACTGTCGGTGGCGGATTGAAGGCTGATTCCACTATCCGCTTCCAACGAAAGACCGCTGTCAGATGGGCTGCCCAGACTAATCCCATTGTCTCCAGCACCAAGTGCCAGGTCGCTGCCCGTATCGGAACCGCCCAAGACCATGTCGTCGTCGTCGCTTAGCGCCAGTTCGCTACCCAACTCCATGTCACCTGAACCGCCGGAATCGCTGCTTACGTCAGGTAAGTTGCCAGTGTCCGTACCCGTTCCAGACGCCAACTCCAGCGCTGAACCTAGCCCCGAGTCGGCGGCCAGCTCACCACTCGAGCCCGGATCCGGTACCAAGGCGACATCGCTGTCAGTGCCCGCTCCAGGAACTAGGGTCACATCACTTTCGACATCGGGTTCTTCAGCGTTGAGCTTACCGCTGCTATCGAGCGACGCCGCATCATCCAGTTCCAACGAGCTTCCGAGCCCGGAACTGATGCTGGCCAAGTCAGATGGACTGTCTTCGGCGACTTCGTCCCCCAATTCCAGATGACTCCCATCAACCAATGGCAGGTCGCTATCGGGATCTTCTGCTTCGCCGAGCTTGCCGATAATTGTGCTGGATGTGCTTTCGGCCGAGTCTCCCAGTTCTTCCTCGCTTACCAGAATCGACTCATCTTCCTTGGGCGTTTCGGCGATGTCATCAACGGCGCTGTCGAACGAGAACATGTCATCGTCGACACCTGACGCCGAACCACCGGCGGCGAGTTCCGTTGCGACACGATCAATCTCCTCGGCTTTGAACTTCCAACTTCCGCCATCTCGATAACCGTGGATGTCGCCATTGGATCGCATTTCGACCAACTTCTCAGGCGTGACACCAAGCATGGTGGCGGCTTCGTTCAATTCGACAAATCGTACCATGATGTACCTATTTGCTTGTCAGGATCGCCCTGATCTCTCGAGGGAGCGGGCTTTCAGTGTTGAATTCATCCATCATCAGGTCCGCACTGATGTTGCGAACACTCTTCAGGGAAATCACTCCAGTCGCATTTTCAATATGGTAGACGCTCATGATCCGCGTCTTCGCATCAATCACCGTCACTTGCTGATGATTGCCTGGAAGATCGCTCGTCAATGCAATCAACTGTCCCGTTGGTCCTACAGGATGGTCCGCGTCGGAATGACGCATTCCAATTCCACTTAACACCACCAAACAACCAATGATCGCCAATCCAAACCATGCCGAATTTCGCATCAGGTGTCTCCATACAATGAGATGCCGAAGCATGGGCTTCACAACCTATTTTAAAAGCCCAGCTTACCGATTCAAGAGTTTTCCTCGTAAGGACTAACGTCCATTATTCCCACCGGAGCACGTCCCGCCGGATTAATCTCGTTAATCGTCTCACGACGATCGCCTGCCAAATCGCCAAATCGCCTCTAAACGCTTAGGAACAATAAGCTTAGGAGACGCGATCGCGAGATCGAGTCTAGCTCGCTCTCCGAGACCAGGCAAGGTCAGCCGGTAAGAAGAATTTGGGGGCACGGGCCCTCGCTTCAGGTGATAGGGAACAGTCGGGAGTCTCTTTCGGAGGAGAACGCAATAGCCGGGGTACGCAAATCGACCGAAAAAGACACCCGCCCCCGTTCGTGCGTCCCGTTCGTGCGTCCCCGAGAACCTTGGGAGCCGCCGGGTCACCTTGGGACCGGGATTAACAATCGTCGAATCTCCAGAAACCGGGAAAGACCTCGACATTCCCGTCCCCTCGAATGCAGGTTTCACAAGGCCTACAATGCCCAGGCACACGCTAAAGTGTGTCACTCGCACCCTCGGCGGCTGACCGGAAGATACCATGAAATCCACCAACTCCACCTCGACGACGGGCGTTTTGTTTAGTGGAGGCTTGGATAGCAGCATTCTAATAACCTACCTCTTGGAGACAGGCTGCAAGGTCCAGCCCCTGTACATTCGCTCGGGCCTCAGGTGGGAAGAAGCCGAATCGGCGGCCGCCAGAGATTACCTCCGTGCGATTCGATCAGCAGATCTCCATGATTTGGTGGTCTTGGATGTTCCCGTGAACGACCTTTATGGCGATCACTGGAGCCTCTCCAACGCAACCGCTCCGGACGCCGAATCAGCAGACATTGAAGTTTACCTTCCTGGGCGAAATGCCCTCCTGATCGTCAAGGCGGGGATCTGGTGTAAACTCAACGGCGTGCCTCGCTTGGCGCTAGCCTCGCTGGGAACAAGCCCCTTTACAGACGCCACCGAGAAGTTTTTCCAGCCGCTGCAAACCGCACTGAATTGCGGCTTGGAGCGACCTCTGGAGATCGGCCGACCGTTTGCTCGATATGACAAGCAAGCCGTCATGGCCATGGGAAGCAATTTCCCATTGGAGAAGACTTATTCGTGTATCGCACCGGTGGGCTACCGCCATTGTGGATCTTGTAATAAGTGCGCCGAACGCCAAACTGCCTTCCGATCGATTCAGTTGCCAGACTTCACATCCTACGTCCAAGATCCTGTCGACACGATTCCCGCCATCTGAAGCAGATAGAAAACAATGTTCCGCGTAACTAGAGAGATCGACTTTTGCTATGGCCATCGTTTGTTGAATTACGACGGCAAGTGCAAGTACTTGCATGGCCATAACGGCCGCGCAATCATTACGTTGGAGTCAGAGAACCTCGATGATCGCGGCATGGTGATCGACTTTTCTGAAATTAAGAGAGTCGTCAACCAGTGGATCGACGACAACCTTGACCATCGCATGATTCTGCAGCGTGCGGACCCGATGGTTCCCATCTTGCGTGAGATGAACGAACCGGTGTACCTGATCGACACGAACCCAACGGCCGAGAACATCGCGCGGCTAATCCATGAATTCGCCGCGAGCCACGGCTTTCCCATCGTGCAAACGCAGTTATGGGAAACGCCAAACTGTTTCGCCACGTATTACTCGTAGTGCAAACAAAGAAGGGCCCAGTATGCCGTCAAGACCGACTTCTGGGCCCTTCTCCCCCCCTGGGATGCCGCGAATTCGATAACGCTCATTCGCGCTCGCGTCGTTCTCTGGTGTGCCGCTTGGTGCCCAGGAAGGTGGATTGCTTGTATGTCGTGTTGCTTCTACGTGCAAAACGTATCGGTCAGGGTGACTGTAGGCTGCGCCAAAGTTAGTATTGCTTGAGCTGGGCGATCGTTC
>JASLPZ010000231.1:0-11567 GCA_030744725.1 Pirellulaceae bacterium | reverse complement strand
CAAAAAACAACCGGAAGACTACCAGACTACGGTCAACCTTGGCTCTCATGAATAATCCGGGTTAGAGTTGAGTGGTGGGCACGGAATCCAATGCGAGCAACAACCATGTGGTGTCGCAGTTGCCAACAAGACGTGCCAGCAGTGGCGTCGACCAGCGACGCTACGATGCAATGCGCGCGGTGTCAGTCTGAGTTATCAGCGGCGCAACGCGTTAATAACGACGGAGAAGTCCACACTTCGCCAACAACAACGACGATACCTAAGGATCACCACACTGCCCTGGAAACAGACGTTTTGAACGGCTCGATCGATGCCGCACTACGATCCTGGGAAAGCTGGGAGTTGGCGGAGGATCTTCGCGCGGCTGACCGCCTGGTAAACTCGCTGGGTATTCGCCGCACTGATGTAGCTCATAAACTTCAGACGGACTCAGCGACGATGACGAGCGAGCCGCGAATTCAGCCTGCGGACCAACAACTTGCTACCAACTCTCCCGCAACCAGAGCTGTGCGGAAGCCCCGTCGAGGCTCATTCATGTCTTGGTCAGTCTTGTCGTTGGGCCTGATGACGTTTGCCTTTGGTGCTGTCCTATTGGGCTGGTCGTTTTGGATGGGTCGAGCTGATTTGTGGCGATTAGGGATGCCGTTTACGTTGGCTGGCCAGGCCACCTTGGTCATCGGCCTTGCCCTTCAGTTAGACGGGTTATGGCGAAGCAATCAAGCCTCTGCCGAGTCGGTTCACGAACTTGACAATCAGCTCGACGAATTGCGCCGCGCCACCACACTCCTTTCGACCAGCCACTCCGGCCCGTCGCAATCGTTCTATTCGCACATGGCGTCCGGTGCCGGACCGCACCTCTTATTGGCGGACTTGAAGAGCCAGCTCGATTTGCTGGCGATCAAACTGGGCAACGAAAAGCAGTAGAACCGTTCCAGTGTGGGCTTCGGCCCGATCCCAGTCTTTGTCCACGCTTCTGTGCTTGTGGCCAACAGTCCATTGGCACGTACCACGAATGCTACGTGTTGGTTGATGCCGCGATCCGCAGCAGCCGGTAGCCACTGGTGCGAAAAATGGCCAACAGGCCCGCCAGAAAAAACGTCGCCAGGCATGTCCAAGTAAACCATAGAACTGGGTTGTAAACGCTGCCCAAGAACAGCGATTCAGAGATCCAAGCGGGGATTCGGCTGAGCCCAACTGCGCCGATGGACAGCGCAATGACGGGCGTCGAAACCGTCAGACCAATTAGGCGAATCAACAATCTTTCGGCACCCAGCGCAGACCAGACCGCGACCATCGACACGATCGCAAAGCAGCCTCCCAAGCCAATGCAGGCCAACAGAGAATCGCTTCCTAGCAACAGAAACGAAGCAACATCGATCAATCGCACAACGCCCACCACACATGCCACGGTTGTCGTCCAGGCGAACAGATGCCGCATCGAAAACTGCAGGCGACGGTCCGTCGGTTGGTCGCGACGCAACCGCCGAACGCGAAATCCGAAAAACCACAGAATGCCACACAAGATTGCGGTCGCCAAGCTCTGCCAACATAGGATGGCGAACCAGAGGTCACTGCCACCACTAAACGACGCAGCAAACGAAATTACCAGCGCCAACCCCAGCGCGGCCATCGGCAGTCGAACTGCCCAAAAGACAGGCGACAATATGCCCCACACCGTAAGCAACCCAACCTGCCCCGACATGAAGGCAAATGCCAGGCACCGCGTCATTCGGGTCGCTTCGGTATCAACCGCGGTGATGGAAAAAACTAGCATATCAATCAGCACGATCGCCCACAGGAAGACCAACCACTTGATGTGAGGCCGCTGTATTCGCCTGCCAACCAGCGAACCGAGCAACGTCACCTGCAAGACCAACATCGCATACGTCAGATAGACGGGCAGGCCGTGCCACATCTCTGCAATGCACCACCCCAGAACGAGTTCGTCGACGTACGCCATGGCCGCGGGAAGGCCAACGGCCAACACAAACAGCTCGACCAACTGTAAACGACGGTCCACCACGCTTGGAGTTGTTGGAACAGGCGCCGTCGGACTTTCTACAGCGGAAACCGAATCGCTGATTTCGGTCGCTGCCTCCGGTGCCGTTGCATCCGACATACCAAGTCATCCTCGCGTCGGCCTGTAAGCCGTCGCCTGCGACGTACGAGTTTGAATCGGGGCCCGTACTTCAAGAGACTCGAAGGCCCCGCGTTTCGCTTGCCGCATTGTCGGTGGTGGATTTGCGTTGTCAAGCAACTTGATCCGGCCAGTTCGAATACGCACCAGATCGAATACGCACTGGCCAGGCAACGCCAACCAGTCACCGTGTTACCAGACGATCGACGTTGCGTCAAAGACGGGACCATCGACACACGTTCGCTTGTAGTCCCATTGGCCATTCGCGTCGCGCACCTTGGCCACGCAGGTGAAACAGATACCAATCCCGCAGGCCATCGGGGTTTCCAACGAGATTTGGCACGGCGTCTCCGTCTCGGCGGCCACACCCGCCACGGCTACCATCATCGGCTCGGGGCCGCAGCAGATAATTCGCCGATCATCGTCGGATTCAGCCAGCGTCTGCCGTAACAGGTCGGTCACCAAACCGTGGTGGCCACGCGAGCCATCATCGGTCGCGATGCGAACGTCGACACCTGCGCGCTGAAAATCTTCCACGCCTGCCAGGAGTTCCGCGGTGCGTGCCCCATAACACAGAGTCACTTGGTTGGATCGAGCTGGTTGACGCGTCCTATCTCCGTAGCGCCGTTTGCCGAGAGCCTCTTGTGCAAGCGCTACGAAGGGCGTCTGTCCGATTCCACCGGCCACCATGATCAGATGCCCAGTTGGTCGCGGAGCAAACCCGTTTCCCAGCGGGCCCCATACATCCAGCCACTGGCCGGGCTGAAATCCCACCAAACGGCTGGTCATCTTTCCCTTGACCAAATAGACGACGTCGATCTCTTGCGCGCCAGAATCGGCCCCACTGCTGGCGGGTACGGTGTCATACAGCGCCAGGGGGCGACCGATCAGTGGATCTGTCATACCTGCCAACCGCAACATCAAGAACTGGCCTGGGACAATCCGTGCCGCAATCTCTGGACAATGAAATCGAACACGATAGGTGTCTCGAGCCAGCTTCACGTTTTCAACGACCTCGACCTTCTGTTGTATGGCCGCGTCCGCGTAGTATTCAGCATGCAACGGGTTGCTCATCGGCGACGTTTCCTACCCGTCTTTTTCTTGCCAACAGCCGACGACGGCTTTCCAGTGCCTTTGCCAGGTCGACTCGCCCTCTTCTTTGTTACGCCCGGCTTGATGGGACGCACGGACTTCTTGACCGTCTTCTTTCCCGGGCGGGCGTCCGGCTGCGAAGATCTCGCAGACTTCGAGGTGGACCCACTTTTCTGACTTCCTCGCTGCGAATCCGCCGATGACTTCTTGCGTTTGACACCCTTCTTCGTCGGCCGAGTGTAACCACTCATTGCAGACGAACCGGTCTTGCGACGACGCGGCTTGGCGACTTTGGACTCGCCAGAGGCGGTCGGCAGGGCGGCTTGGTTAGGCGCTCGCTTGCGTCTTTCTTTGGCAACCGGCTTCGAGTCCGCATCGCTCTTCTTCCGGCCCCTGGTTGCCCGTCGCAAAGCTTGCACTTCATCGCGGCTTAACATCCGGTGGGCGCCGACAGGCATCGTGCCCAACCGGATCGGACCGATGGCGACACGTTTCAGTTGCACCACCTTATGGCCGATACGAGCGAGGATGCGGCGGATCTCGCGGTTACGCCCCTCTCTGAGAACGATCTCCAGCTCCGTGCTCTGCTTGAATCGTCGCTTGGTCTGAATCGAGGAGACGTGGGCCATGCCGTCGGACAGATAGACGCCTTTTCGCAGCTTGCCCAACTCCTGTGGCGTCGGATTACCAGCGACGCGAACGCGGTAGACTTTTTCGATGCCATAGCGAGGATGCGTGAGCCGATTGGCGAGTTCGCCATCGTTGGTCACCAGGATCAGTCCTTCGCTGCTGCGGTCCAAGCGCCCAACCGGATACAGACGCTCGTCCGATTTGATCAGATCAATCACGCGGGGGCGGCCGTCTGGATCTGAGTTCGTCGAAACGACACCGACGGGTTTGTTCAGGACAAAATAGACCCGTTTCGGCTGCGTCAAAGTGACACCATCGACCTGGATCTTCTGTCCGGTGGGATCGACCTTGCGGCCTAGTTCGGTCACGAACTCACCGTCGACTTCAACACGACCCGCGGTGATCAGATCTTCGCATTCCCGACGACTTCCGATACCCGCCGCGGCCAGCACTTTCTGCAATCGATCAAGGCCACTAGGCTCGTCGTCGTGAGATCGCTGAGAATGACGTCGCGGCGACATGAGTAACCATCGAATGTGGAGCACGGGAAAGAATCAAGCCAACGGCCATGATACCCGCCCGTCGGAGAATCAAACAGCGGGTGCAAACAGGGGGCGGGGTCCGTTTAACACGACACGACCGTTGTTGATCGGGCAGTCCCTAGAAAGCTTGTATCAAGTTCTTCTGTACAAATGAGTCAAGTTTTCAGCGACGGGCACCGACCGCAGGTTGGTCGGGGAGCGGGTCGCCGCAACCGAGCTATAGCTCGCGTCGGTCCGAGGCACAGCCTCGCTAGTTGCTTCGGACATCGTATGCCGTCAGCGACCCTTGATCGCGAATGTACAATCTCCCCCCTGCGACGACGGGATGCGCCCAACTGGGGCGACCGTGACTGGGGATCTTGAACCGACCTGTTTCGACATACTCTTTCGGCGACGCATGGGCCAGCGCCACTTCCTGCCTTTCGCCCAACAAGTACAGCATACCGTCGGCGACCAACAATGACCCCTTACCGACGCTGCGATCCTGCCAGGCGATTTCGCCTGTCAGAAAGTTCATACAAATCAGCCCTCCGCTACCAAAACCGTACATGTGATCGCCGACTTTTACGATGCCGCCGTGATGGTTCGCCATCTTCTTGTCAAAATAGACCTCCGTCGCCGAAAGCCCGCCGCCGTCCTCGCTGATCTTGGCCAAACCGCCGCCAGTGCCATATCCGCTTGACGCAAAGACGTGGTTGTTTTCGACAATCGGCGTGGCAACGTTGGCGGTGCCGTTGTTGGCATTGCCGTACTTCCAAAGCAGCTTTCCGTCTTCGAGCGATACGCCGAACACATTTTCTCGAGCGAATTGCACGATCTGGCGAACGCCCAGAATGTCCGCCAAGACAGGCGACGAATACTGCGCGGATTCCTGTACGTCTTCGCTACGCCACACAACCTCGCCAGTGTTCTTGTTCAGCGCCGCAACGGTACCGAGCTTTCCACCGGGTGTTACGATCAGCAGATCACCTACCATCAACGGTGATTCGGAATACCCCCAACCCGGACGTCCGCCGTTGAGATCGGCGGCAAGATTGACGTGCCACAAGGTGCTTCCGGTGGAAAGATCCAAACAGCTCACGTCACCGTTTCCACCTTCGACATAAACGCGATTATCCACAATCGTGGGCGTTCCCCGCGGACCGTCACCCTGACCGTTTCGATAGCCACCGATGTAGCCACGAAGCTCGGCGGCCGTCAACTGGCCATCGCGGTTTGGTAGGTTCCTGGCATAGTACGTCGCCAGTTCATCCAGCGAGACGAGACCGTCCTTGCCACGTTCGCTTTTCAGCAGGTACTCTTCGATCTCATCAACCGTGAGCAACTCGTCGCCCTTGCGCGTCGTTGGATCACGGAGATCCGCGCGTCGAAACGAGCGGTTGAAAGGGGATTGGCGCGCCTCGTCACGCGAAATCATCCCATCCAGTTCAACTTTCTCTCCCGCTCGATTCGTGTCTTTGTCGAATGTTCTAATCAACGCTGCCGCGCGAGACTTGGCCAGTGCCTCCGCATCGGCCGATCCATCGGACGAATCCACGCGGGCAAAATAATCGCTAAACAGTCTGCCAGCTTCGTCAAACGTGAGTTGCTCGTCACCGTTCTTATCAAGCGCGTCGAACATCGTTCGAGCCCGATTGTTCGCAGTGGCTGCGACGGCATTCGCGTCGCCACCATCGGCCGTGTCATAGGTATTGAATCGCCACGAGAGACCGGCCAACGCCTCAGACTCGTCGACCGCGCCATCTTGATTGCGATCGAGGCGTTTCATTTCCGACCGGATGCGATCGTCCAATTGCCCTAATACGGGCTCGGGCTGAACCGCCCACAGCAGACTTCCGTCATCTGCATTTAACGCAATCACATGTTCGACGCCGTTCAGATCGCCCTGGGTAACCACACGGCCATCCTTGACAGCAACGGACGAATAACCAGCACCAACATTGTCGACTTGCCAAACGACCTTTGGAGCACCGCCGACGGGCCACTGCTTGAGCAGATTCTTCTCGGTCGAAATGCCGTCGCGGTTAGGGCCTCGCCATTGAGGCCAATCCTGGGCGCTGGTCACGGCAGGTGCACTGAGACTTGCCAGGAAACACAACACGGCAACCAACCATAAACCGAAAGCTCGTCGAGAAGACATGAAGGACTTCCTTATGTAGCAAGTGGGCAAAGGCCCGAATGTGCCCTGACATCTTGATTTTTCGGCAGGACCAAGTTGAACTCCGTCCGTATTCCCGGTCGGAATGCAACGCCGGCGTAAAATGTTGCGTGTCATGAGGCACTAGGCGGGGGAACGCGGCATCGCAGGTCTAAAATCGCCGCAGGCAGGAATGTGCCACTATTGTTGCCAAAACGGCATCGCTGGGCAAGGTTCAGCGGCCAGCTTTATTTGATGCCGGCCCTTTGTTCGATACCGGCCAGGCCAGACAATCGTGCCGCGGAGGGCCGCCGATCGAGGCGACTACCGTCCCCAGAGCGAGTTCCCGGGCCGACTGTTGCGAACGGGTTCCGCGAATGGCTTTTGGAAATCGCGGGGACGTGAACCTACGACCTCCGGCCCAACGTCAGGCTCGGCATACGGATCGTAGACCGATGCGTCCAACTGTTGCTGTCGCATCGTCCCCTGGGGGCCCCACCAGTTTATCGCGTTGCCGCACCCAGCCGTTTGCATCAAGATAACAACCGCAATCGATCGGTAGATGTATTTGGCCACAACAGATTCCTCGCACAAAAAGCAGCTTGCCCGGTAAGCGCCGAGCCAAGCGAGGGCGGATTGTAGGCACAATCGCTGTTTTACAACAGCCAGATTCAAAGTGCGTCCGTGCTATCGTGCTAGCGCCAAGGAGATCTGTCAAAGGACGGAAATCCACCGGTATCCTGCTAGGCGAAACGCTGTTTGCGCCGTATCATCAGCGACTGCTCTGTGCTGCCACAGGCCGCCGTTGTCATCCGGATGCCCGCAATCGCAAGGAACGGCCATGAATACGCCCGTTTTAGAAACTTCGCTGGAAGATCTGCCTGTTCGCCGTGGAAAGGTCCGTGACATCTACGAACTCAAAGACCAGTTGTTGATGGTCAGCACCGATCGGATCAGCGCATACGACTGGGTCATTCCTACTGGCATTCCAGACAAGGGACGTGTACTCACGCAAATCAGCGGGTTCTGGTTCGACATGCTGGACACACCAAACCATCTGCTCTCACTCGAGCTGGATGGTGCCGACCTGCCTGCGTCGACCGATCTGGAACCGTTGGTTGGCCGCAGTATGCTTGTGCGAAAATGCGAGGTCGTGCCCATCGAATGTGTGGTGCGTGGATACCTCGACGGATCGGGTTGGAAGGAATACGTGGCGTCAGGTGAGGTCTGTGGGATCAAGCTCCCAGCTGGACTGAAGCAAGGTGACAAGTTGGAGACCCCGATCTTCACACCCGCCACCAAGGAGGACGAAGGCCACGACATCAATATTTCTTTCGAGCGAATGGTCGAGATCATCGGCGAAGAGACGGCCACGGACCTGCGGGATCGCAGCATTGATATTTACCAGCGCGGTGCGGCCTACGCTTTGGAGCGAGGTATCATCATTGCCGACACGAAATTCGAATGGGGTCGGTTTGACGGCGAATTGATCTTGATTGACGAAGTCCTGACACCTGACAGCTCCCGATTTTGGCCAGCCGATCAATATGCCCCGGGCGGCAGTCAGCCATCATACGACAAACAGTTTGTACGCGACTGGTTGGGGACGACCAACTGGGATAAGAACAGCCTCCCTCCTGCCCTTCCGGATGACATCG
Source organism: Pirellulaceae bacterium (assembly GCA_030744725.1). Classification (GTDB taxonomy): domain Bacteria; phylum Planctomycetota; class Planctomycetia; order Pirellulales; family Pirellulaceae; genus ARS98. The sequence goes on along the minus strand of JASLPZ010000231.1, from coordinate 3,371 downwards.
TGGCCAAGACACGTGAAAAGTACATCGACGCCTACGAGCAATTGACCGGCAAAGCGTTCGCTTGGAAGTAGATGAGAGCAGCGCGGAGGGTGTGGAGCGTACGTGGCGGGGGCTTGGCAGAGATGATCGCTGACGGCTCAATGCCAGCTTGTGCGTTGGGCCGTGGTCAATCGGATTCGTTCGCCACGAGCGTGCGCGCCAAGTATCGTGCACGCAGTAGATTTCCATATTTTTGGGGCGATTCGTCCTGAAAATACTGTTCGCGGGCTTTTTCAATATCGCCCAAGGCTTCGTAAGTTCGCCCTAGATTGTACCGGGCACCACCTGTCCAGGGCCCATCGGGAAACGCTTCCAAGGTGCGCCGCGCAAACCACTCGACGGCCGCCTCCGGCCGACCATCGTCGTACTGCGCCAACCCAAGCCAATAACTGGCGTGGTGCTTGGTGTTGGTCACAACCATTTTGGCCATCGCCATGCGGCCTTGGAAGTAGACTTGTCGTTCGTCATCCTGGCGTGTCAGGCCGAGTTGCTCTTGCACCCTATCGGAAGTTTCGATCTGGTCGAGTTGGGCGTTGGGAATCCGTGACTCCAGATACAACATCTTGGCACCTTTTTCGTCGCCGACGTTGCCGAACTTGTTACGAAAATGCAAGTGCCGTGCTCGCACCAATCCGTTGCGAGCCGCGAAGACAACGTACTTGTCCAAATAATCGCGTTGCGAGTCAGGATCTTCTCTTACTTCTGCCTGCAGCTTCTCCAGGTAAGCGGGGGTCGCGGTCGCAGTCTGATACCACGTTGTTTCGTACGAAATTGGCCAAATCTGTACATCTCCCACGCCGGGACATTTCTTTAGTCGGTCTGACAACTCAGTTCCATCCACCGTTAGCACGAGCCGACCGTCGCCGGTCAGATTCTGGTGCACTAACTGCATTCGACGCGACAGATCTTGCTCAGAGGCGTCGACCAACGCGAGCACCTCCATCAAGTCTTCTTCAACCACGCGATATCTGAAATCGGTACCAATATTAAGTTTGGCGAGAAGCGACGTGTCGGCTTGAACTTGTTGCAGCGTTGCGATGCCCTCGTCATTCGGCCCTGGGAGCGCCAAACCAATCTCAGTATCGAACAGGTACAACTGATCACGAATCAGCACCGCAGGCAACCACGGACGTGCGCGGGGCGGAGTGGTCAGACCTGGAAACGCCAACATCACGACGTCAATTTCTTGCTGACGAGCAAGTTGCATGAAAACTCGCGCTCGAGCCAGCGAATCACCTCGACCATATAGCAGGGTCTGCCATGGATGCGTCTGGTAACCAGGACCGGCGATGCCTCGCATCGGCGGCGGGAGGAGACGTTTCTGGTTTGCCGCGGCCCCCGTCGTAAGCTCAATCGGGTCAAACGGATACGGGATGGTTGTTTCGAGCTGAATATTGCGAATGGTCCAATCAAACAACCGTTCCGCAACGATCAACTGATCAACCTCAAAATCTTCAAGCGTCTCCGCGTGCGCCTGTGACCGATGACCCAGCGGACCTAAAACCGGCGCGCGCGCCACCCACTTGGCAATGTTGGCGCACCAGACTGACTGCATCAGTGATTTGATGTCGTTTAGATAGAATTGGGGACGCCCCAGTTCTGCGACCACACGCTTGCGCATCTCGCGAGGCAGACTTTGGCTGAGCGGATCCGGTGACCAATCGTCGGTCAGTTTCATTTCGTCCACCCAGCGATTCAAGTGATACGCAACCTGAACGTTGGCTTGCTCTTCTTCAAACTCGTCCATGCGATTGGCAAAATCGATCGCAGCGTTCAAGTGCTTGGAAGAAGACTGTTCGGTGGCCGCGAAGCCAGTCTGTTTTTTCGAATGTTGTTGCGTATTCGAAGGACAACCGGCGAGGGTCATCAGCCCTAAACAACTCAGCCCCGTGGCGATCAGCCTGAGCGTTACACGTGGCGACCGGACCCGTTTCGAGTCGGCCTTCCTAGCCTGGAGCGGTACAGCCTGGGCCGGCCAGCACGCAACCGCTTGTAACGATGCGAGGTAACGACAACGAAGGTTCAAGAGAAACTCTCCACGGTTTCACGAATCCTCAGGATACGATCGAGGATGGCGGCAAACTGGTCTAAATGGATCGTATTGGGACCGTCGCTCGGTGCCGAATCTGGGTCAGGATGCGTCTCGAAAAACAGACCATCGACTCCAATGGCGGTTGCGGCCCGAGCCAACGGTTCGACCATCGCACGATTGCCACCCGTTGTCGTTCCCAATCCTCCAGGTTCCTGGACACTATGTGTGGCGTCAAATATCACAGGGGTCCCTAACTCGCGCATCTGCGGCAACGCACGCATGTCATTCACAAGGCGGCCATAACCGAAAAACGTACCGCGTTCGCACAACAATACACTACGGCAGCCGGAGCCATTTAGTTTGCCGACAACCTGTTTCATGTCCCATGGGGCGAGAAACTGCCCCTTCTTGACATTCACCGCTCGACCCGTCTTTGCCGCGGCAACCAAAAGATCGGTCTGTCTAGCCAAAAATGCGGGGATTTGCAGCAGATCACAGACTTCGCTGACGGGCGCCGCCTGTCCGGATTCGTGAATGTCCGTCGTGACCGGGAGCCCCGTCTCCCGAGTGACGCGGCCCAAAATCCTGAGCCCATCCACCAGGCCGGGACCCCGGAACGAATCGAGGCTCGTACGGTTGGCTTTATCAAACGACGCTTTAAAGACCAGTTGCACCGGGCGCGTGGCCGCGATATCTCGCAATGCGTGAGCGATCTCTAGAACGAGCGATTCGTTTTCGATCACGCATGGTCCGGCGATGACCAGCATTTCGCAGCCGATGCCACAACGATAGGGGCCTACTTGGACAGGATTTTCAGGCGAAACGTCTTCCAGTGGGGGATTTTCAGGCACGGCGTTGGTTCTTTCAATTTCGTCCAAAGATTGGGGGATCCGCGACAACGTTCAGTGGCCGAATAAAGATGCGTCTTGATCGCAAATCGGCTTCGAAAGCTCGTATCACGTTTTTCTTCACAAATGAGCCAAGTTTTCAGCGACGGGCACCGACCGCAGGTTGGTCGGAGAGCGGGTCGCCGCAACTGAGCGATAGCTCGCATTGGCCCACGTTCTTGTGTTGCTCTGCCTAGCTTCGACGAAATTCTAACAGATTATTGGCTTGCGCATTTGCCAACACACCAGTAAAATGGGGCTACGGGTGAGCAATTGAAGCTCACGAAACAAATCGAGCCGAACGGTTGCGTCAACAACTGAACGGCTCTGACTCGCAAACGGAAGGATGATTTCCGATGCAAGCTATCTCTAATTCTACGGCTGTTCTCTCGCCACAACAATCGTCAACGCTC
>JASLPZ010000230.1:0-11698 GCA_030744725.1 Pirellulaceae bacterium | reverse complement strand
AATCAACACACACTACGTCTCGGGAGGGTAATCGAAAACACCAAGCAACGGTATGTTATTAATCGGGAGTTGCCTCAAACAGGCAATCCGTGAAATGGAGGAGGCCATAGGCCGTGCCAAGCCGGACGTCGTCCGCGCTATGGCCAATGAGAAGACAGTGGCCAAAGAGCTGGATTCGAACGAGAAAGAGGTAGTTGTGTGGACGGGACGGGCGACGGCGGCGGTAGAGGCCGGCGATGATGACCTGGCTCGCAAGGCGTTGAGCCGCAAAAGGGAGTACGAGAAGATTGCGGCGGCCTTGAGCGACCAACACGGCGCGGCACGCGATGCGAGCGAAACCTTGCGACGGCAACTGGAGGCGATGCAGGCCAAACACTCCGAGGCGGAACGTCGACTTGGAACGCTTGTGGCTCGCAAGAGGGCTGCCGACGTGCGAACGGAAATGGCGGAAGCCAGCATCGATCCCAAGATGGAGAAGGGTGCTTTCGACAAATTCGATAAACTATCGCGAAAGGTTGAGATGGCCGAAGCCGAAGCTGAGGCCATGGCGGAGTTAGCTCAACAAGAACCTGCTTCCTCTGACGTGGCGACTCAGCAGGATACGACATCCAAAGACTACGATGTGGAGATCGAAGCTGAACTGCTTGCGTTGAAGCGAGGTGCCTCAACGAAAGACTAGTGAGGCAGTGCCTCAGACCGACGCGAGCTATCGCTTGGTTGCCGTGACCCGCTCCCGTTGGTCGCTGAAAACTTGGCTCATTCTTGAAGAAGATCCTGATGCGAGCTTTCCAGTGACCACATCGGTATCGCGCAGCGTTGTTTACAGGGTCGTCTGTCGACGAAGGGCAAATTGATTGTCAAGTCGCAAGCCGAATGAGTCCAGATATGCCCCTCTTGAGCAACTCCTTGACGTGGAGGAAGCTGCTCCTTTTCACAAAGCCCTCGAGATCGTCGAAGTAGTAGTCGATCAGGTCGATGCCGTTCATGCCAGCGGGCGTATTCACCGGGCCATCGATGTGGACATCGTCACGTTCGAAGAGAATGGTCGACCGCAACTTGGACTGGTAGAAGGCACCGTCGAATTCGGTGGCGTTCGATCGGACGTTCTCGCTGCCCCGCCAGAAATGGACCTTCGATGTCCTGTCTTGTTGCCGGACGACCTGGAGGAGGCTCGCAAGATACTTCGTCAAGCCGGGTCGTCAATCGATCCGCGACGCATCGACATCTATCATTTAGGCGTGCTTCTCGTGCGGATGCTGACAGGTGGCTCGGTCAGCCAGTACTTGCGAAGTTCCCAGATCAGTGGCCGGGTCGCCCCTGCCGCGCGCTCCGTGATCGATCGGGCGTTGGGGTTTGAGGCAGCAAACCGGATTGCCTCCTGCGTTGAACTGAAGAATGCATTGCATCACATCCCAGATCACCTTATGCAAGACACGCCAAAGCAAAGTTCGCAGGCTGCAGACAACGACACTCCAGTTGATCCGCCGGCGCCCGAATCGTCATCCACGGCATCCTGCCACGACTCGAAGGATTTGCCGTTCGAGCGTCTCTCCCATTTTCGGATTATTGGGCGGATTGGCGCTGGTGGTATGGGCGATGTGTACCAGGGCTTTGACGAAACGCTCGGCCGCCCGGTTGCCATCAAAGTCCTGCCTGCCGAACTGGGCCGACAAGATGAATTCGTCCGGCGCTTTCGTGCTGAAGCGCGCGCCGCGGCCGAGATCGCACATCCCAACATCGTGCCGATCTACTTCGTTGGCCAGGATGGTCAACATAACTTCTTCGCCATGCAATACGTGCAAGGCGAGTCGCTCGCGGACCGGCTGAAACGCGATCAGCAGTTGTCTGTGGAGGACGCGATCCACGTGATTGAAGACTGTCTCCGTGGCCTGAATGCGGCACACGAACGTGGGATCGTTCACCGTGATATCAAGCCGGGAAACGTCTTGCTTGAGAGTAGTACAGCAAGGGCGATGCTGGCCGACTTCGGATTGGTCCACCGCATGGGGCAGTCGACGCGGCTGACAGTGACTGGGATGGTGATGGGAACCGTGGATTACATCGCGCCGGAGCAGGCTCGGGGGCAACCTGTCGATAGGCGTACGGATCTCTATTCGTTAGGCGTACTACTGTACCAACTGTTATCGGGCCGCCTCCCGTTTGAGGCAGAGACACCAACGGCGATGCTCTTTCAGCACGCTTACGAGCAGCCATTACCATTGCAGCAAGCTGCCGCCAATGTTCCAAAACCCTTGGTTGATATCGTGTCGCGTCTCATGGCCAAGCGTCTGGAAGATCGGTATCCAAACTGCAAAAGCGCATTGGCTGATTTGATGGCCTTCCGCACCGGCGAGCCAATTACTTCGCCATCGCCGGAGCCGACATCGTCCGTAATTTCCGTTCCCGACTTTGGTGCCACTCCCTCCATCTCCGAATTCGAGCAGAGTCCTTCAGTTTCCAACTGGTGGCAAGTCATCAGAGAGCGAGTGGCGATCTTGTTCAACGCCCGCGTGCCGGCTGTGCTGCAGGAATTGCAGGGGACGGAACAGCGTGTGGACGGTGCGGTGGCGGAGTACGAGCGCCGTCGCGACAAGCTTGCCCAATTGGTCGACGAGGCGGAAAGCGTGGCCCGGGAATTGGATGCCCAGGCGTACGGCCACAAACAGGCAGCGGAAGCGGCGCGAGGCCGCGAAACGGCGTCCGCGTCTGAGGCAGAGAAACTCGATGCCCAACAGGATTATGATCATCTGCAGCAGGCAGCAGCCGATGTTGCGGCACGGGCAGAGGAACAGAAAGAACAACTTGCGGAAATGCGCCTTCAACTCGCGCAGGTGAATGCGCGAGTCCTGGGGTTGCGTAGCCAGCGAGACGCGTTGAACGCGCGTCTCCGAGCGGCGAAAGCCCGGCTCAAGACGAACGAGCCGCCACATCGTCAGAGCCGATGGCCGTTCGCCGCTACGGTTTTCGCCGGCCTGATCTGCCTGGGTCTTGTCATCTGGAAATTGGTTTCAACGTCCTCGGACGTCGAAGTGGATCCTGCGACACGCGCCGTCGTGCAATCCAACGAGGTATCGCCCACCACTGTACCGACGGGAGAATCGGGGAAGTCATCCACGCCCGTTGCGAATGCCCTTCCGGTGAACACATCGATTGAGGACTGGGCGTTCGTTCCTGACGTGAACGATTGGGAGGATCGGTTCGCGTATGTGGATCCCCGGGCCACCTTGAAGTCAGACAGTAAGGGCGTCCATGTTGCGGTGCAGAAGCCGCTGGATTCGATCCTGCTCGCGTATCGAAGGCGGTTGGTTGGCGATTTCCAGCTCGAATTGGACCTCAAGGTACAGAGTACGATGGGACCGCTCCCAACGGCCTCGCAGCGGCGATCCCGCCCGCCGATTCGCTCGAAGCCGATTCGTTCGAATATGATTCCGCGAGATCCGCGATCACTGCCGTGGGTGGGTCTGCGGCCACCATCCGAAGGTCAGAGAACGAACTGGCTGGCGATCAATGGCAATATGGGCCTGTTGCCATCCGGCATAGGTGAAATGAAACTCGTCGTTGAGAAAACAAACGGGGCCTTCTCTTATCGCCTGGATGGAGTCATGCAAGAGTCGATGTCCGCGTCGGACGTCGACGTCGTGTATTTCGTGATGAAGCTTTTCACTCCCGCGAGTCTCACGATCAAACGCGTAGAACTGAAGGGCAAGACGGATCACACTGGCTACGAACTGCCGCAGATTACAGCAGCACAATTTGATCCGCCATCGTGGCGAACTTCAATGAGTACCACCAATTGGAGGTTTGGGCGAGTCGACGACATTGAGCTAACCATTGATACCAGCGTGCAGTTTGAAAACCACGCCCAAAACGGTACAGCCCACGTTCGCTACAACAAGCTACTCGACGGCGATCTGTATATCCTAGCCAAACTTGGCTTGGAAGAACCTCTGACAGCGTCACAAGGCACCGAGCCCACGGTAAAGAAGGCTGGGTCGACGGCAATCGAGTGCTCCATTATGGGCGTCAACAATCGCGAATCGGTTACCCTTCCGACACAGGTCAAGTTCCCCATCGGTTCGAATCATGGCTGGATCACGATTGTCCGCAGTGGAGACAGGATGTGGTCGACATGTGATTCCGTAGCCGGCCAACACGGTCGCGTATCTGGCCCCGTGTTCTTCGATGTCCACACAAAACGCCGTGACTCCCCGGTCCGTATCGAGGAACTGTTTGTCTATTCGGAGAATATCGCGGACATTCCTGAACCGCCTCTGTTGCCCCTCGCCGCCGATGGATGGAAAGTTGACACCGAAAGTAGGCGTTGGAATTATGACGACCATTCGGGCCTCATCAGCCTGACGCAGGACGGCAATCGTGTTCGAGTCGTGGACAACGACATTCCAGTTCCGATAGAACGGCTGATCACTTTCGACGTGGATTTTGAAGTGACGCTAAAGCTCGTTATTCCGCCACTGGAGTTCTTTGCGAACACCGAATCGCGCGGCGGCCAGATTTTGGTGCTTGTGAAGCCCGATTCGACATCGGGTTCCGCGGTCTCCGTGCAACTCCCTGGCCCCATCGGCGGAAAGGAGAGTGCACACTCGGTCAAGGTTCGACGCATCGGCAACATGGTGACACTCTCCGCGGGCTCGCTGGTGCGGGAAGGAACGATTGACGGTCCGCTGGTCCTCGCGTTGGATTCGCTCGGTAAAACGAGCTATTGGATTTCAGATTATCAAGTGAAATTGCTTCCGTAGTTGACCGTCGCAATGCCCCAAGCGAAGCCAACGAGCGGATTGTCGGATGCCGAGTCGGGTGATTCCCGCTCAACGAGTCACACTTCGCAGGCCCACGACAAATGAACCGCTGCGCCGGGGCAAGTCTCTCGCCTGCTTCAACGGTGATGACTCTTTCATTTTCCAATTCGACGACACCTCAAATCCAAGTGATTGACCGTCCAGCCCTCCCTTTTTCCGCCCGCGATAACGAGCAGAGAATCTGCAAGTCGACACAGCGGGCAACGTCAATCGTCGAGTCGGTTGAGGGTCGAATCGAGGATGGCTTCCATCCGTCGCACGCGGACTTCGAGAGCATCGAGACGTTCGCCGACGCCTCACGCTGAAGCTCGGCTTTCCGCAGAGTAGCCGCGCTCGGGCCTCCTCTTGCTGCTTCCTGGCATCCTGCTGGGCGGTGATCTTCTTTGCAAGCTCCGCTTGCTAGGCATTCAGGGCGTCGATGGTGTATTGAAGACGATATCCATTCTTGCCCTTCAAGCGGAGAGATGTCTCCAGGTGGAGGAATGGCTTTCGACCGTCATCTGTCGGAAGAGAGCATCGGTCAACGCCAACAAGCCTCGAAGAGGTGAGGTGCGTCGATACCTGCCGAGCCTCAGAAGTTATAGTTGTCAATGTTTTCTGCCGTGAACCGCAGGATGTCACCCAACAACACATTGTCACCTTCAACCTTGAGTTCCCCCAACCGACCAGCGGTGAAAGAGGTGGCGCCGGCGGCGAGCTTACCCGTGTGCAGAGCCTCCGCCACGTGGACTGTGAGGTAGCCGAGGTCGACGGTGTTCCAAAGGACGACTGTTTTCACCGTACCGCTCTTGACGAACCTCTTCATGTCATTCGGCGTTGATAGACCGGTGACCAGTACTTCACCTGACTTGCCAGCTTGCTCCACCGCTTCCGCTGCGCCCGGGAACGAGACGGAACTGATACCAAAGATGCCTTTGAGATTCGGGTATTTTTTTAGCACATCTTGGGAATCCGCCAAGGCATTGGCGGCGTTCTCGCCCGGATACTTGATCGTGGCAAGATTGAGTTTTGTTTTCGCCAGTGCGGGCTTCATCACCTCGATCCAGCTGTTTTGGTTATCGGAGGTTGCGTCCGAGCTGATAATCACGACATCACCCTCCGTTTCGGCGCCCAGATCGCTGACCATCGCCTCAACAAGTCCCTCGCCAATTGCCTTGGCAGTTGCTTGATTCACAAAACTGCTGCGAGTGTCTGGCCGTGCGTCTGCATCCCACGTGATGACTTTCACGCCCGCCGCGCGAGCATCTTTCATCGCTCCGGCAACCACATCTGGAGCACTCGGCGAAACGCAAATAGCGTGCACGCCGTCGACCATCCAGTTCTCGATCATTTCCGCTTGCTTGCGAGCGTCGCCATCGGTAGGACCGTCGTAGATCAGGTTGATGTTGCCCAGTTCCTTGGCCGCCTCACGGGCGCCTTTAGCACACGAGCTGAAATAAGCAATGCCTTTGATCTTGGGTAAAAGGCAAATCGTAATCTCGTCCGAGCTGTCGCCTGGCGAGTTAGTTCCGCTCGTCGAGTTGGGCGTGGATGATGTACACCCGAAGACGACGGTGAGGGCTACGAGCAAGACAAGGTTTAACATTCGTTTCATCTTTATCTCCATTACAGACAGCATACGTGTCCAACTATTCCCGGTCTTTGAGCACGAACAAACGCTGTGACAACAATGCGCCAATCAGCAGCAGTCCGACCAGAATCGACTTCAATTCCTCGACACGATAATATCTTCCGACAAAGAGCTTCGTTTCATGGATTAACAATAATCCCAGACACGTCCCCACGATGTTACCGCGCCCGCCAACAATGCTGGTACCGCCAATCACAACGGCTGTGATCACATCCAATTCGATTCCCGTCGCTACGTCGGCTTTGGCTGAATCGAAACGTGAAACATAAATCAATGTGGCGACGCCCGCCAGCAATCCAGAAATGGTGTACAGCCAAGACTTGATGCCGTCCACGGGTACGCCGGAGAACTTCGCGGCAGTTTCGTTATGCCCCATGGCATAAATGAACCTCCCGACGGGAGTTCGTGCCAATACGATCGCCGTCAGGACAGCCAAACCAATAAAAATGTAGGCCGGTATCGGCAAGCCGAACCACGGCCCCTCGCCCGCAAGTCGTCCAAACGCGTCGCCGAACTGCGAGTACGAAGCACCCTGGCTGACCCCTTCGGCAATTCCTCGAAACCCAGCATACGTGGCCAGTGTAATGATGAGCGGATGCACTCGCAGTCTTGAAATCAGCCATCCATTCGTGGCACCCCCCAAGGTGCCGACAGCGATACAAACAGAGCTGCTTAGCGCGATGCTTCCCGTTCTCTGGTAGCAAATCCCAAACGCCACCGCACACATCCCCATCGCTGAACCGACTGATAGATCGATGCCGCCGGTGATAATGATCAACGTCATGCCGATCGCTAAGATGGCGGTTTCCCAAAGATGCTTGGAAAGGATGAGTTGGCTTCGCGATTGCACAAAAGTTGGCATCAACCATCCGGCAGCCACCATGAGCGTAATCAGCAACAGTACGAGCACGATTTCGTGGCGATGCTTCATTATCTGGTTACTTGACTTCCGCTATAGTCGCTGTGGATGACCGGCCAACTGCACGAACGCGTTTCAATCGCTGCGATACCAAACTGTCTGTGATCACTGCCAGAATAATAAACGCACCCTGGATTGCTTTGGTCCATTTTTCTCCCGATTCACCAACATCCAAGAAGGTCAACACGGGCCGAATCATGGTCAACAGAACCACAGCCAATAAGACACCGATAAGGGATCCGCGGCCACCAGAAATGGACACGCCACCCACGACAACGCAGGTCACAACGAGTAGTTCGAATCCACTGCCAATTCCGGCCTCAATCTTCGGAAGTCGTGGGACATCCACGATCGTAGCGACTGCTGTCAGGAATCCAACGTACGCAAACGCGAACAGCTTGAGCTTGTGGCTCGGTAGTCCTATCATCTCTGCCGAGTAGTTGCTGCTGCCGAGCGCAAACAGTTGACGACCGAGCGACGTATGCTTGACGAGAACCGCAGTAAACAAGATCACAACAGTCGCAATCCAGAGGGAAAGGGGCACACCGACGATGCCGTACTTAGTCATTGACTGTAGCCGATCGGGCAAGCCGTCAATGTTTTCTCCCCGCATAATGAGCGTTGTCGTTCCTCGCAAGGCTGTAAGCAAACCAAGTGTCGCAATGATCGATGGCACTCGGCCAAAGGTGACGAGGACTCCGGTCAAGAATCCAATTCCCGTTCCAATCATCAGCGTTAGAGGCAAGCCAATCCACATCGGCCAATTCCACTGGCTGACTGAGACGAAAATTCCCATCACGGCAGCCAACAATCCCAACAGGGAACCGACGGAGATGTCGATTTCGCCCGTCACCACAACGAGCATCACGCCGCACGCGACGATCGCCGTCGGAGCGCTGCGTACCAAGATGTCTCGAAGGTTGACACGGGCGAGGAACTCGGGATCGACGGAACCAACGATTGCTCCGACGAGGAGGATCAACAGGCAGAGACCGTACTCGCGTCGGCCAAACAATCGTTGGAGCAGGTCGTGTTGTAGGTCAGGCATTCAATATCGAACTGTCGGGCAGGGCGAGTTGTAGAATCTGTTCTTGAGTAGCCGTCTCCGCGTTGACTTCACCGGAAATCCTTCCTTCTCGCATGACCAGGATACGATCGCAAATGGCCATCAATTCAGGAAGTTCAGATGAGATGATGAACGTCGCCAGGCCCTTTGTAGCCAAATCGCCAATCAACTGATGAACTTGAGATTTCGCGTTGACGTCGACGCCGCGTGTCGGTTCGTCCAAGATTAAGACCGAGGGTTCCGTTGCCAGCCATTTGCTGAGCACTAACTTTTGCTGGTTTCCGCCCGACAAGGACTCCGCTGAGACGTGCACGCTGGCTGCTTTCACATCTAAGCGTTTCGCCAAATCGGCCACGAGCAGACGTTCTTTGTTTCGGTCCACCATCCCACGACGGGTCAGACGTGGGAGCACAGCCATCGTCATATTTTCCGTAACGGTCATCGGCAGCATGAGACCCTCGTGTTGCCGGTCTTCCGGGACAAGCACTAAACCGCGTTCCAAGGACGCTTGGACGGAATCGGCCGGAAGGCGTTTTCCGCCGACACGAACTTCCCCAGACCAGTAACGACCGAGCCCAACAACCGCCCGTGCCAACTCGGAACGGCCCGCACCGACGAGCCCTGCAAGGCCCACGATTTCACCGGACCGCACAGATAGCGAAATGTCTGCAAATGCATCCCCATTCAGCTTGATCACTTCTAGTTGCGTGGAGCCGAAATCCCGCGTCCGTCGGCGCTGGATGGCCTGAGTGTCGCGGCCCACCATCATTCTGATCAGTCGCCGTTCCGTGATCTCTGGGATGGCACAGGTTTCAATGTGGCGACCGTCTCGCAACACCGTGACTCGATCGGCCAATTCGAAGATCTCTCCCAATCGATGGCTAACGTATAGAATCGATACGCCTTGGTTTCGAAGTCGGCGGACCGTGAGCATCAACATCTCCGTCTCGCGAGACGATAGTGATGCTGTGGGCTCGTCCATGATCAGCAATCTACATTGCTGCGAGAGTGATCGGGCCATACTGACGATTTGCCGATTTGCTAATGGCAGTTCGGAAAGTGGCCGCAAGATGTTGATGTCTTCCCCAAGTTTGGACATCAGTTGCTGGGCTTCCTCTCTCATTCGCGTGTGATTGAGCAAGCCGAAACGGTTCTTGACTTCGCGCCCGACAAAGATATTGTCAACGGTGTTGAGGTCTTGGAAGGTCGTTGATTCCTGATGAATCACCGCGATGCCCGCGCGTTCAGAAGTCGCCACGTCTCCGAATCGCAATGTCGAACCATCGATTTGGACGGTCCCGGAATCGGGGGCAGTCACTCCGCTGAGACACTTTATGAGTGTTGACTTTCCTGCGCCGTTTTCGCCGCACAGTGCGTGCACTTCCCCGGTTGCGATTTCCATCGACACATCGTTGATCGCGTGCACTCCCGCGTAGTTTTTCGAGAGGCCGGTGATCGTAACAAGATTGGTCATTCTACTTACGTTTGCTCATCACTTCGCGTTCATACTGCCGGACGTCATCCATCCATTGAGCTCCGATAGGGACATCGTTTTGCAGACAATAGTAATCCCACACCGCGCCAATTGGATATGTCTTCAACTCCTCCATCCAGGCAAGCCGTGTGGTGTAGTCCTTTTCAAGCTCTGCGTGTCGTAGCAAATCCATCGGTTCGAGCATCGCCGAAAGCAGCGCCTTGATCGTGTTTCGAGTTCCGATCACCCAAGCTGCGATGCGATTGATGCTGGCGTCGAAAAAGTCCAGTCCGATCTGCACGCGGTCCAGAAAATCGCCTCGTATGATTTCTTCCGCGATTGCCCGCAGCTCATCTGTCATCGTCACGACATGATCGCTGTCCCAACGTACCCCGCGGCTGACATGCAAAAGCAACTCGTCAAGATACATGAGTGTCGACGAAACCTTGTCCGAGATCACTTCGGTGGGATGGAAGTGCCCCGCATCGAGACACAACATCTTTTGCCGTGTGATGGCGTAGCCGAGATAAAACTCATGCGAACCAACCACATAACTTTCCGATCCGAGCCCAAAGAGCTTACATTCGACGGCGTCCTTGACGACAGCGGGATCGAATGGCTCTGCGAACAATGCATCGAGTGAAGCTGCCAATCGCTTCCTCGGTGCCAGACGATCGGCGGGAGTGTCTTTGTATCCGTCCGGAATCCAAATGTTGTTGATGCACGGACTCTTAAGCCGGCTTCCCATTTGTGCCGCGATCTGGCGGCACCGCACGCCATGCTCAATCCAAAAATCACGAATCGCACGATCGGGATGAGCGAGCGTGAGTCCATCGTTGGCCAATGGGTGAGCGAAAAATGTGGGGTTGAAATCGATGCCAAGGCCGGATTCGATGGCCCAGTCAATCCAGCCTTGGAAATGGTGCGGCTCGATCTCGTTGCGATCGACTCGTTCTCCAGCGAATTCTCCGTAGCTCGCATGAAGATTCAGGCGATGCCGACCTGGAATCAGCGAGAGAGCTTTGCTGACGTCGCTTCTCAATTCGTCGGGCGTTGTCGCTTTTCCGGGATAATTGCCGGTGACGGCCAAGCCGCCGCCCAGTTCCTCAACGGCGTTTTCGAAACCTTCCACGTCGTCGCCCTGCCAACAATGCAACGAGATCGAGACCGACGACAACTTGTTGATCGCCGCAGATACATCAACTCCAATTTCCGCGTATCGGCCCTCTGCCAAACGGTATGCGGATTCGATATTCTCGGTGTTGGCTGGCATGCTGTACTGACAGGTGTATTCGAGATGGAGATCGTCGTTGATAATAGTGGATCTTCGCTGTCACGGCTGTAGCCGTTTCAGCGTGTTTTGACGGATTCGTGAACGGTGAATGGCCCTTCGACTTTCATGGTGAACATTATCACACCAAAAACCAGGCAGCCACTGCCGAGATCCCGACGGAACCACCATAGGTAAAACGCCATTGCGCATTCCTGAAGCGTCATTAAGCAGCGTTCGATCTTCTATTGTCGTCTTTCGCTCCGCGAAAGCCGACTATCGGACAGTAATTCCTCGAACGATCCTAAGCAGCGAAGGCCGACGATTGCTGGCAAGAACCGAATCAGGCCTTCTTTCTGCGTCCCATGGCACGTTTAGCAATTTCGTGATAGATGCGTAATGCCCGTTTGAATTCGTCCATGGACTGGTCTGACAGGACGCCCCGGTTTCTCTCGATCTCCCCTTCGACTCGACCGATCAAATAGTCGACCTCCCGCTTTCGCGGTCGGATTCTCCTCCCGC
>JASLPZ010000022.1:0-35730 GCA_030744725.1 Pirellulaceae bacterium | reverse complement strand
GGCAACAGTGAAACAAAACTGCCCTCCAAAAACTAGCTCAGTTCACCAGGAAATGCCAACTTTGGCGCGGCCTAGAGTGATCCCCAACCGATCGCCGCTCTTGGCCGAGCCCACGTACCAGGGCGCGAAGACGGACTCAAAGCAGCTGTGTGCGACGTGACACCGCAGTATCATCCTCAGACCGGTACAGTGATCGCACTGGGGCATGTGGTGTTTTACAAAGGGGCGTACTTTGCTCGGAAGGAACAGCTCGCGCGTTACCCGATCTACGTGACCCGTGCGATGGACGGGGCCTGGTCGGAGCGCAAGATCCTGGAGTGGGACGATCCACGCGTCGGCCATATCTACTCCAACAACTGCGGCCAACGCGTCATTCTGCCCAACGGCGACGTCCAGATGTCGTTCACTTTTGGTCCCAAGGCGGAGCATCGGATGGTTGCCGGCGTGCACGCGACGTTCGATGGCGAGCAGTTGGAAGTCCGCGAAGTCGGTCCGGCACTGCACCATCCCAAAGGTCGCGGACTGCTGGAACCAAGTGTCGCCAGATTTGGAGACGAGTTCTGGATGACAATCCGGGCGGAAGATAGTCGTGGCTACGTCAGTGTCAGCAACGATGGACTCAATTGGGAAGAGAAGCGAGCCTGGGCGTGGGAAGACGGAACTCCACTCGACATGTCAACAACACAGCAGCATTGGCTGACACACAGCGACGGGCTCTTCCTTGTCTATACCCGCAAGGGCAGTTCCAACGTGAATGTTATTCGCTGGCGTTCTCCGTTGTGGGTTGCTCGGGTCGACGTGAAGCGGCGCTGCCTGATCAAATCGACCGAACAGGTTGTGCTCCCGTTGGTGGGCGACGGGGTGAGTGATCCAGACAAAGTCGCCTTGATGGGCAACTTCAATGTCACCAACGCCAGTCCAGAGGAATCCTGGGTCACCGTTGGCGAATGGATACCGCGCGACGGTTATCGAGGCGATGTGCTCCTTGCCAGGATTCGGTGGTCGAAACCGAACCGCCTGCCGTTGTGGTGAGCGGTTGAAGGACGACGCAAAATGTATTTGGCGGCGGTCAGCGAACGACGACTCTTCCGTCGTCAAGTTCCAACCGTACGACCCGCTCTCCTTCGCTCTGATGGCCCACGAGAAATCGGGCCAATGGTGCGACAACGCGCTGTTCAATGGTGCGCTGCAAGGGTCGGGCTCCTAGGCGTGCGTCGAAACCAACTTCCGCCAGGTGGTTTATTAGTTCATCGGAGAAAGTCAGCCGGATATTCGCCTTCACTAAGCCCTCGCGAGAGCAAAGATCTTTGAGTTCTTTACGCGTAATCGCCAAGATCGTTTCACGACTAAGCGGCTGGAAGGTGACGACCGAATCAATGCGATTGAAAAACTCCGGACGAAATGCGGAAAAGACCTCGCGCTCATACGCTGGCGACTGCGACGTGAAGCCAAGCGTTTCACTGCTGGAAGTACCCAGGTTGGAAGTCATGATGATTACGGCACTGCGAAAGATAGTCGTCCTTCCCCAGCGATCGGTCAAACGCCCTTCATCAAGCACGCTCAACAAAGCGTCGAACACGTGAGGCGACGCTTTCTCGATCTCGTCAAGCAAGACAAGCGCAAACGGCTGCAAACGTACCTGTTCGACCAATTCGCTTGGCCGGCCATCGGGGCGCATCATCAGACGGTCCGCCGCGCCGTGACCCGAGTACTCACTCATGTCGAGTCGAATGAGCCTCTTGGATGTACCCGCCTTGCCCGCTCCGAACAGATACTGAGCCAGCATTTTGGCAAGTTCGGTCTTGCCAACACCCGTCGGCCCACAGAACAACAACACACCCAATGGTCGGTTTGGATCGTTGAGCCCCGCCTTGAAACGCGTTACGACCGATGCGGCCGCATCACAAGCTGAACGCTGACCGAATAGCCGTGACTCGAGCCAGCCCAGGACTGTCCCATGTGCGAGCGGCACATCGTCTTTCATCAACGCATCCCGCAACCCGCTCAATCGTTGGAACTGATCGTCGACGTCTTTACGCGAAAGTTCCTGCGTCGTTGGACGTTCGAGAAGTTCGTTCAGGAACGAAGTTGTCTTGCCGGGAAAGCTGTGGTAGGGCATGAACCGTTGAAACAACCGATAAGTCTGCTGGGCAACGCCCTCCTCGACGGTAATGTGACGTTGTCGCGACACGTCTGAAAGTAGATCAGTCAACACCGCTTGGGATTCGTCTGGTGAGAACGCACTGACGGCCACGACTTCGAACAGCGAAGCAAACTCGGGCAATAGACGGCGACAGGCATCCAGCTCATCCTTCGTTGCTTCACCAACCACGCGCAATTCACGGTTTGCAATATACGGAGCGAGGAACGCAGCCACACTCCCACCTGGCTCGCTGCCGCCGTGGTGGACGAGTTCCAGCAGGTTCTCCACGCACAATGCGCCACCGATATCAGCCAGTTCGTCAATCAGCGCCTCGCATCTCTCTTCCCACTGGCCGAGGTATTGCATCCCTGCGATCAATCGCGGTCCGTTGGTGAGCCAGAACCGATGCCTTGATTCAACCCTCGCCGCATCGTCCTTCCCGTTCTTCCGCTCCAGCTGCCGAACCGCATTTGCCAGCAACGTTGTCTTGCCGCAACCGGAATCACCCAGCAGGATGAGACTCGTCCCGCCCATGTCCAGCCGCTCGACGAGCCTGGCGATTTCGCGGTCTCTTCGCCATGCCCGCCCGTATCGTTTGCGGAGCGACCGCTCCCCGAGGGCTTCTGCCACCAAGCGGACGCTTGGCAAATAGGCTTCGCTGATTCGATGTTTCCGTGGGGTTGACTTCACGTTGATCGAATGCAGCATCAACTGTTTGGGTGGCAAGCAACGAGACAGATCGGCCGGCGAAAGGCCGCTCATTTGGCGTTGCAACGTCTCGCGACACAACTCGTCCAAAACCTCTTCTGATACTGACGATAGATGCAAGCCGACCGTCGGTGCGGAGCAAACTGCCGAGTGATCCTTGCGGCGACCGACGACGGTGGGTACTCGCAAAGTGATGGCTTGTCGGCAGGGGAAAACCGATCGCTCAGTCCTGTATTGGGGTCGTACACGAATGCGAAGGTCGATCCGTCGGAGGTCCTGCATGTCCGGTACCCCAGCCGACCCATCCTGGCCCAGTCTCCAACGCAGATATTTCTTCAATTGCGAAATGGCTCCTGCGACGGTCACGTCAACCGCGACGGCAGGTTCGCCGTCCAGTGTCTTTGCCGTGAAACAGCCATCAGCGTCCTCCCAGACAGCGACGGGAAACTTCAAGAGTCTCATTCCACATCCTCCAACGAAGCCGGTGGTGCGAATCCAGCGAATAGGAAGTCGACCCACTCTCTTGCAGAAGGGATCTGGCCAGCGGCAAGTCCAGATCGAAGATCACGTGTTTCACGGGCACTGATCCGCACCAGACGACCGCAAGGCCACGGGTTTTCAGCTATCGAGGCAGTCCCGGTAGCAAGTCCGTCCAGCCAGCCATCGCGACGGCGAACATGCCGTTGGAGAGTCGCTTCCGTGTCTTCACCGTCCTCGACTGGCAATACAGACACATGGAAGACTGTGAGGTTCCCCTGTTGCGATCGCATCAAATGAACACCCTCTTCGAGCTTGGCCAGCGGCCAAATAAACGGGCCAGCCAGATACAGCGCCGATAACCCTGGTTCACTGAATTTGATCGACTTTTGCTCAAAAGATAGCTCAGCCTCGAACAGTCTAGCGTACCTATCGCACAGCTGAATCGTGCTGTTTCTAAACCGCTCCGCCTGACTGGCCCGCAACACCAGAACAACACGCTCTGGCTTGGCACGCGCTCGCCACATCTCCCACAACCATCCCGTTTGGCGTCGCAGTGTTACGACCAACCGCTGAAACTCGTTGAAAGGCGTGGACGCAATCGCCGCGGATTCGCGCACGTAGTCGTTAATGTCTTCCGCGGCTTGGATCTCACGCATGAAACGTCGGCGCGAGGGATTGGTGTAGCTCCACTGAAGCATCGCCATTTCTTGATGGGACACGTCGCGTACGGGCAAGCCAATCTCCGGGCGAACAGCTCGGTGTCGTCCTGCTTTGAGCTGTTGTTTTACCGAAGCAACGAGCTCACGTACGACATGTGTTTGCTCTTTGAGCGCAAAGTAACGGAGTTGTTCCGGCGAGATCTGATCGGCCTGAACGTCAGTGCTGGTGTGACTTGCCGCGAGCTTCTCAGCAAGCCATTCAAGCAGATGCTCACTTCGCTCGACGTTGGCCACCGGGTCATCGTCTCCTTCTCCAACAACGGGATCCACCGGCTTGAGCACGTTGACAGCGGCCAACACCCCTTCCGGTCCACGATACACGTCGATCACCGCCGGTGCCGTTGGGCTGGCCGCGGTCAGGTGTGTCGCGATTGGTTGCGTCAGTTGCTTTTCAATCGCTCGCTTCAGCGCACGAGCTCCTAGCTGCGGATGGTATCCCTCGTCAACGATCCGCCGCATGGCGCGCGGATCGACCTGTAAAACGCATTGCCTGCGGACGAGCCCTTCGCGCTCGAGCAGATCGCCCAAGAGAAGTTCCGCGATCTTCTGCATGTCTTCGCGGCCAAGCTCCTCGAACGGGACGACGCGATCAATTCGGTTGAAGAATTCAGGGCGGAAGAAGTCTTCGGCGGCTTTGACGAAGGTATGCCGACGACTGGCCTCGTCGCTGCGCAAGCCCAACGAGCGTCCAGATTCACGGACGCCCAGGTTTGACGTCATCACGACGACGGTGTTGCAGAAATCTGACGTGCGGCCAAGCGCATCCGTCAATCGCCTTTCTCCGGTCAACTGCAGCAACAGATCGACTACGTCAGGATGAGCTTTCTCGACTTCATCGAACAACACAACTGAATATGGTTGTCGCCGAACCGCCGCCGTGAGCAGACCTTCTGGATCACTGGCCGTGCCGACCAGACGTGCTGCGCTGTCAGGCGAGACGAACTCGTTCATATCGAATCGCAGCAACCGCGACTCGTCAGTGAACAACACCTTCGTCAGTGTCTTTGCGCATTGTGTCTTGCCGACACCCGTTGGCCCCAGAAACAACAGCGTCGCCCACGGCCGCTGGGGATCATTCAAACCGGCTTTGGCCACTGTGATCACATCGGCAGCCGCGCTGATCGCTTCCGCCTGCCCAACGATCTCCCGCCGCAAACCACCAACGACGGCTTCTCGCGTCAATCGACGGCGTTTGTCAAGCAACGACAGTGATAAACCCGTCTTGGAATGGAATTCCCGATAGACCACGCTGCGGTCGATCTCGGCTCTCGGATGATGGGCCGACAGATGCTTCAGCAAACTGACGGCCTTTCCGGGAAAAGCAGCCTGGCCCTCGTAGCGGCGCGTTACCTCCAACACGGTTGGCACTGCATCAGGCTCAAATCGGCAACCATTGTCGGCTTCCAAATTCCTGCGTACCTGAAGCAGAATCCGCAAGGTGTCTTCATCGTTCGTAGGGGCAATAGGCAGTGTATGGAACTGGTCGGCCAACCCGCGATCACGCTCTTGGAAGGCGGCCAGCGCTGCGGGGGTCATTTCTCCCACGATCCTCACTTCACGTCGCAGCACGTAAGATCGCAACACATCTGCGATGCAGAGACGGCTGTCCGCAGTAATCCCAGCTTGGTACAGCCCCATCACGTCGTCGAAGCACAGGACATGATCACGCCGCCGGGCCTCCTTGAGGATCGCCAGTACACGGTTCTCCCATTGGCCAACGTACGACATGCCGGAGATCAGTCGCTGCGGTGACAACAACCAACAGTTCTTCTTTGCCGAGTACGGCCGCTTTCTATTCTG
Organism: Pirellulaceae bacterium; assembly: GCA_030744725.1. Taxonomy (GTDB): domain Bacteria; phylum Planctomycetota; class Planctomycetia; order Pirellulales; family Pirellulaceae; genus ARS98. The sequence goes on along the minus strand of JASLPZ010000022.1, from coordinate 29,880 downwards.
GACGCGGCGGTAAACAAACTCATGTAGTATCGTGGTCTTACCCACAGCTCGCGGGCCTACAAGCAGCACAGGACGCCGATCGACGCCGATCAACAATCGCTCTAGTTCAGCAACTTCCTTCTCTCGCAGCGCGGCCCGTTTCAGTTCGTCAGGGTACAACCAGTCGAGACATCGCCCGACACGATCCAACTCGGTCGCCCCATGCATCTTTGAATCGTCGAACAGCGATGCAAGCTTGTCTTGCGTCTTCGCTTGTGCCGCACGGCCCCCGGCCATTGGCACGTCCAATACCGTGACCCATGCTTGGCCGTCAAGGGAAGGAATGGGCATTTCGCTGCCGCTCTCGCGGTGCATCTTTGCCTCACCACGGAAGTGTCGTGACAGAATCTCCGTTGCACGGTCTTGCAGCAACTCGCCTGGCTCCAATTCAAACCACAGCTCCCGCAAGCTCGGCGAGAAGGCAATGCGCCGATCAAGTGTCTTCATTTCAACAAACAGCAGTTTGCATTTGACGATCCGGTCGCGCAAATCCAGCGACAACTTCAACGTCTGCATTTCGCAGTCAGGGTTGAAAACAAAATGTTCCAATTCGTCATGCCGCGATTCGCTTGCCAATGAATCGAGACGCGGTTTGAGCCGTTTCATCAGCTTGCCCATCGCCTTTGGCAAGCTCTCGTCGCGGCCTTGGATCCCGGGCGAAAACAGAGGCTCACATTGAAACACCGTTCGCCGCGGGTTCTTCTCCCGGTGCGCTTCGATATAAATGGGAATGTTGATATTCATGACTGATCTTCAATCGCGGCCCACGCTCTCTGGTTCCAATGCATTTCGATGGCTCGGGCCACCAGGTCGTCGAAGGCAGACCCGGTCCATTCCAGAGCCCTATCAAGGCATTCGTCTCTCGCAGTGCGCCGGTCCAGGTCATAGCTGCGGCGGAGCGGTTGGTCGCGGAACGCGCTCCGGCGGGTGATGCCGGCCGGTGGATCGTACTGCACAAGCAAACCACCCGTGGTCTCAACGAGGCATCGTCTTGCCGTTCCCTTCGTTGTAAACTCGTGCACACCGAATTCGGGCTCCAACACGGCAAAGGCCGCTTCGCCTCGGATCTGCAGTGCGACGCCGATTGCCTTGTCCGGCATGACATGCCACTCGCCAGCCGTTTCGCTCGAGTAGACGTCAACGATCTTCTCCTGAATGCCGTCTTCGGTCTCCTTGCGGTTCTTCAGTGTGAGCGATGGGCGTTGCTCGCCACTGGCCGCCCTGCGCCGACTCGGTCGCTGGTCTTGAGGGATACTTTCGTCGAGGTCCTTACGATACGGCTTTAAGTGATAGCGACGGACCGACCATCCACGGCGCGATGCAAGCATTTCGTAGGCTACGCCCAACTCCATCACGTGATCTTTGTGATCGCCAAAGATCGCCAAGCTAAGAAGCGACTTGCGATCCATGTCAAACAGCTGAATCTCAAGCAGAATGTCGTTCAGTGCCTGATGCACGGCATCCACCATCGAGCAAGTCGCCGCCGCTTCGTTTTTCTGCCCCTGGTAGAATGCACAAAGTTCGTTGTCCTCCGCCATACTCACTTCGGCCAGCAGCGCATCGATGCGCTGGAGGATCTCTTTCAACGTTCTCAACCGCAGCTCGTTCGGCAGGTCGGGTGTGTTGGGACGTGTCTTGCGCCGCCGCCGGAGATTTTGTGTCAGCCGATAGGCTTCGTTCCGCAAGCGCAGTATCGTCTGACTTTGTTCCAGCCTGTGAACCTGACGGCGTAATGCGGAGAGATTTGCGATTCCACTCAGCGTTCGCTGCTTCGCAGCCAACTCGGAGCGTTGAACGTCTTGCGCGCGCACGTTTACGTTGATGCGCTGACAGTCGGATCGGATCTTGACTTCCAAAGGAGTCTCGGCAATATACTCGTTGGCCTGTTGAGCTAACGGTGCAACCAGGCGGCGTTCGATCAGTCGTTTCAGCGGCCGTGCGCCGTATTTGGGATGATAGCCCTCAGCGGCAAGTGATTCGATCACGGCTTCTTCCACGTCCAACGACACATCTCGGAACCGAATGCCGTCCCGCTGGCGCACTCTGACCAGCTCTCGCTGCGCAATGTCGGCGATTGTCGCTGGCTCGAGAGGCTGAAACGGGACGATCCGGTCGATACGGTTGAACATTTCGGGCCGTAGGAACTCGTGCGCCTGTTGCGTGAAGTATTCGCGCGCGTCGCGCGCCATTTGCAATTCCGCAAAACCAAATTTCGCCGCTCGGAAACCTTCGGCACCAAGGTTCGAAGTCAGAATCACGATGCAATTCCGAAAATCGGCGACTCGTCCGCCCGCATCAGTCAGTCGTCCTTCGCCCAGCACTTGCAACAGCAAATCAAACAGCCGCGGATGGGCTTTCTCAAATTCATCCAGCAACACCACCATAAACGGCTGTTCGCGCACCTTGCGAGTGAGCAGACCCTGCGAGGACGGTGCGCCGCCGATTAGTCGATCCACGGAAAGACCGTCAGCGTATTCGCTCATATCGATTCGAATCAGCCGCGACTCGTCTTGATACAAATACTGCGCTAGTGATATCGCCATCTCGGTCTTGCCGACGCCAGTAGGGCCAACAAACAACAACGAAGCGATCGGGCGATCCGGTCGCGTCAAGCCGGCCTTTACGGTCGCCAGCAGATCCGTCACCAGGCGTACGGGTTCCACCTGGCCAATCACTCGGCTGTTAAACTGATCTTTGGCCCCCTGCAGGTCCAAGGGGACTGCGTCGTCGAGCATGAATTGGGGCAATCCGGTCTCGTGTGAGAACGCCTTGGTCACAGCCGACGAATTCAACGTTTCGCCTGATTGCCTCCCTTCCAGCAGATTGCGCAAGAATCGGAGCGGACGGCCGGGCGCCGCCGAATAAGTGGCGTACCGACGATGAAGCCGATCAATGGTTTGAATGGCTTCTGGATCGATTGGGTTGGAAGTTGCCGCAGGCGACCGTTTCACGACCCGCTTCCTACCACGGCGATTCGTCGTCATGATCGGAGGCGGGTTGAGCGCAGCTGCGAGCAGGATAGCCTCTCGTTGCGATTGCTCCGGCTCGGGAACTGCAAGCTGTTCGAAGGCAGCGAGCAACTGAGGATCTTCCTTTTCGACAACCGACAGCTGTGCATCCGTGCATTCCGCCACAGCCGGTAACTCGCCCCGCGCAATCGCCGGGCGCAGGAACGAGGCGATCCCTTGGTTCTGAGAGATCGACTTTCCAACATCCAGTAATTCGACCAGATTGCCAAGATGCACGATCGCCCTGGCCTTTGTGGTCTCGCGAATCAACTGCTGGCATCGTTCCTGCCACATGCCAAAGCCTGACATGCCTGCAACAAGCCGCGCACCGCTCGTTGACCAAAACTTGCTCACTCCGAGTTGAAGTTGCTTCCGCTGACGCACAACTTCATGCAACAGTGCCGTCTTACCAACGCCAGAAGGACCGACCAGCAGGACACTTCGCTGCGGCTTGCCGCTCAACATGCGAGCCAGTTGTGCGACCAGTTCGTCGCGCTCGTAGATCGCCGGCAAAGCCTCCCTAGTCAAGTCGGTGGCAACCTCGCGGAGTACAGATTTCTTGGGTTCCAAGGCGGCTTCTTCGGCAGCGAGTTGCTTTGGTGTTGCAACATCAACGCTCAGCGAAATCTCGTGTACGGAGAGCTGCCGTCGACGATCGAAATGGACCAAACACCGGAGCGATGAAGAAGCGCCACGACGAGTCAGCGCCGATCGAGCCTCATCGGCGACCTGAGCACCAAGGCTTCGCTGTTCGTTGACGATCACCTCGATTCCCAAATCCGGCACAAATGCAACTACCGCATCATCTCCGTGGCGCCAAGCAACATACTCGAACCGCAGGCGTACGGGCTTACGCCAAATAATGCTGCCACCGGGCGGCTGCAAGGTGATGCGGACTTCGCCGATCTCAAGCGGTGCCGAAAGCCGGCGGCGGTAGAGCTCTTCGACTCCCGCATTCTTCAGCGTCTTTGCAATCTGCTGCTTCAGCTTCTTGCGCGAGCGCGCAGCGTCCCCGGCTAGCCGCGAGATCTCCGGAAACAACAAAGCCTCCGATAAGAACAAGCGGTCATCAACTTCTTGCGATAAGGCTGCGATACGAAACGGAATTGTTGGCACGGTCTGTCCTTGGTGTTGCAACTACCTTCAATAGAGCAATATACGTGAGCGAGGTTCGGCGTCATAGCCATGATGCCTGCAAACTGGCACATCAGAACGACGCCGTGCACGCGCCGCCACGATTTTCAGACAAATCGTTGACATCGGCCTGGAGTCGTGGCAGGCTCTGCAGAATCAGGGTTTAGTTCGAAGCCGGTTTTGATGGGAGTTGTTAGACGGAGCTATTCAGATCCAGCACGGTGGAAACGATGATCAAGAAGAAAGGGCTGGCAATGCGACGCCGCACAGTTTGGCTATATTTTTTGATGACTTTAATCATGCCGCTGTCGGAATCGGTAGCGGATGTGATCACATGGAAGGCAACGGGAAAGGGAGGTGCCGTTGCGGCCGGCAAGATGAACTCAGTTGCTGCCGGCATACAAATCCTCGAGGAGGGAGGCAACGCCGCCGACGCTGCCGTAGCGACGCTACTCGCGTTGTCCGTTACCGATTACGGGTCCTTCGCCATTGGTGGCGAGGTTCCCCTGATCATTTACGACGCCAAGAAGCAGGAGGTCAAAGTTCTGTGCGGCCTCGGTGGGGCTCCGCTCGATCCCGCCGCAATCAATTGGTTCTATGAAAAAGGAATTCCCTCGAAGGGCAGCATGAAATCGGCGCCCGTGCCTGGCGCAGTTGACCTTTGTGTCACGGCACTAAAGCTGTACGGAACCATGTCCTTCGATCAAGTCGTCCAGCCAACTCTGACGCTTCTCGATTCAGGACAAGAGCAATGGCACGGCGACCTGCTGGAGACGATGAAGAAGCTGGTCCAGCGCGAAAGAGAAACGCACGGTTCTCGCGACAAGAAGCTGACCGCGGTTCGCGACCGATTCTACAGAGGCGACATCGCGGATGAATTGGAAGCCTGGTACATCGAGAGCGGCGCACTGTTGCGTAAGCTCGACTTGGCGGCTCATGTGACTCGCGTCGAGGCCCCTGTCTCCGTTAGGTATCGCGGCTACACGGTCTACAAGTGCGGACCGTGGACCCAGGGACCGTACTTGTGCCAGACCTTGCGATTGCTCGAGGGCTTCGATCTGAAGGAGATGGGGCAGCTCTCTTCCGACTACATTCACGTCGTGATCGAGTCGTTGAAGCTGGCAATGGCCGATCGCGACGAATACTACGGTGATCCGCGGTTCGTGAAAGTCCCCCTCACGCAGCTCTTGTCGGATGAATATACCAGCCTTCGCCGACCGCTGATCGATATGCACCGTTCGTCCCTGGAGAGGCGTCCCGGAGACCCCTACAGCCCACGCTCAATCAAGGGACAAGCCGAATTGAAAGATTCCACGGCAGAGATTCCTGTCCAGGACACCACAACGTGCATCGTTGCGGATCGCTGGGGCAACGTCGTAGCTGCAACACCCAGTTGCAATTTGGTCGGCAACAAACCGGGGCCCTCCGGTGTCACACAGGGTAATCGTGTCCGAAGTCTCAATACGACCCGGGGGCATCCAAACCGCGTGGAGCCCGGAAAGCGACCCCGCATCACGCTTACGCCCACGCTGGTTTTGAAGGACGGCAGGCCGGTCATTGCCATCAGCGTAGCGGGCGGTGACCTGCAGGATCAAACGACACTGAACTTGCTCCTTAATCACATCGACTTTGGCATGCTACCCGAACAGGCAGTTACGGCCGCTCGCTTCAACACCTTCCATCACCAGAATTCGTTTGATCCCAATCCCGACCGAAAGGCTGCGTTTAAGGGGGCGGGAAAAATACGTGTCAATGAAGATATTCCGGAAACAGTTCGCCGGACGTTGACCGAACGAGGCCATAAAGTCGAGACCACCAAAGGCCCGATCGCCAACCCGATCATGCTCTACATTGACCATGAAAGCGGCCTGATCCACGTAGCGGGCGACCCTCGGGCCGGACGGCATGCGGCAGCCCTGAAGTAGGGCAGTCAAGAACCCAATGATCTGTCTGCGTGAACGAGAACTGCAACGACGAAAGGACTCATGACAGCAACTCTGGGTAGATGCATCCAGCGCCGATCTCGCCGCCCTCCAAACTTCCACAAATTTCCACGAGTGTTTCCCAGAAGTAGACGGCATAGCTCGGATCGACCCAAAGGCGGTACGCGGGCAGGTCGCGGCGAGTTTCCGGCAAGACCCCACAGCTGACGCCGGCCACGCGCGTATAGAGGGCTTCGTGAGGCACGGCTTCGCGGATGTTGATTCCGCAAGTTTGTGCCAACACTTTCAAAGAGCGGCGACCAGTCAGCAGAAATGTCGCCTCCTGGTGCTCGACGCGGACCAGATCCTCGTGCGAGTCAATCTGGGCGGAAAATGCCGGCAAGGCCGTGTTGGCGATGTCGTCCTCCAAGAAGAACTCGTCAGCACCTAGCCGTACAATCACTCCGCCGTCAGGAAGCGAGCGGGTCGCGAAGACATCGCTTGGCACATCGATCCCCTTGGTGGTAAGCCAAGCTTCCGCGTGAGGACCCCTCAAACCGAGCTTCTGCAATCCACTCAGGTCACAAAGTCCCAGCAGTTCCAGAGTTCGCTGGTCATCTTTCTCTGAGTTGGAGCGCACCACGTATGAACTGCCGCCAAAGTTGCGGAACTCTGCTCCACGAGATTCAAGCAAGTGCTGGATGGGGCTGCTGCGTGTCATAGGCTCAGACATCATGACTCTGCTGAAATCTCCTGGCGGGAATTGTCAGGATCATAAAAGGGCATTGTGACCACGGTTGCCTCGGCGAGCTGGGCATCGTCCAAGCGAATCGTGACTGCTGATCCAACTTCAGCCAAGTCGGGGCGCAGCAGCGCCATTGCGATCGGGTAGCCAAGTGTAGACTGCGGTGCAATGCTCGTTATCCGACCGACGAGTTCGCCAGCGACAATGATGAGGTTGCATTCTTTGGGCAATGCCCTGGTGTCGCTTGCAGGAAACCTCAAACCAACGAGACGTCGCGTAAGCGGTTTCTTTCGGAGTATATCCAAGCTACGCGAGCCGACAAAAAAAGTCTTCTTCTTTCCGATCGCCCAGCCAATATCGGCTTCGAACGGACTTGTTAAAGCATCCGTGTCCTGGCCGATGATGAGATGTCCTTTCTCGAGACGCAGTAACCGCTGCGCCTCCACGCCGAACGGCTGGATTCCAAATCGCTCACCCGCGCGCATAATCGCCTTCCAAACATGCAGGGCGTGCGACACCGATAGATGAATCTCGTAACCGAGTTCGCCGACGAAACCAACGCGCATCAACTTGGCTGGGACGTCCACGACCATTCCTTCGCACAGCGCGAGATATGGGAATGCCGCAGCCGAAAGATCAGTGGAAGTCAATTCCTGCAATATCTCACGACAACGCGGTCCGGCAATATTGAACGCCGCGAGATGGCTGGTCGCATTGACAAGCGTCACGTCCATATCCCAAATCAGCGCCCACCGTTGCATCTCGCGATAAAGTGAAGCTGCTCCACTGCTAGTCGCGGTAACGTAGAACCGATTTTCTGCGAGGCGGCCGATGACGCCATCTTCAAAAATGACACCGCTCTCGTCACAGGCCAATCCGTACCGCAAGCGACCGACTTTTTGCCTCGCAAAGCGACCTGTATAGATGCGTTCGAGAAACAGAACGGAATCCGGGCCGCTGATTTGGAGTTTACCCAGCGTACTGACATCGATTATCCCAACATTGTTCCGCACGTTCGTTGCTTCACGGAGAATCGAGTCGTCACGACTTTCGCCATCGGTGCGGTAGTGTTCCGGGCGGAGCCAGGCGCCTGCGTGCACCATTTCGGCATTAGCTCGTAAGTGCCAGTGGTCGATTGGCGTGCGCCGTTGTGGATGGAACCGTCTGCCGGCGAGGTGACCGATCGTGACTGGCAGGTGAAACGGCCGTGAGGTCGTTGTGCCCGTCTCATTGATGGTTGCGCCGTTCAGATTCGCCAGGATTCGTACGGCATTGATATTCGACAGTTTGCCTTGGCTTGGCCCCATCCCCACAGTCGAGAACCGCTTCATCAGTTCGATATTGTCGAAACCTTCTTGATGAGCGTTTTCGAAGTCGGCGACGTGCAGGTCTTCGTCAAGGTCGACGAAATTCTTCTTGCCTTTGTGTGCGATGATCGGATACGAATGGCTCGGAGGCGCGTCGTGATGGATCGGCGACGGCGGCACTTCACCGGTGAACCGGCCAAGATGTGCTGCGGCAGCCAACCCGGCTCGATATCCATCATCGATCTGGCTCTCCAAATCGAATACTCCGTTGACGCGGCCGGCCGCAAGCGTTCCAGGTGGAAGCGGTCGTGGTATCAATTGCTCGACATGCTCGGCGTGTGTAAATCGGCCACCGGCTTGATGGATCAACCCGCCATTCGGAGCCCAACCGACACTCATCACAATTCCGTCGCAATCGATGTGAGTCACCGCGTCAGTACGCGGGACGCCTTCTTCGTCGAGTGGACAGACCGTTGTACCGCGAATCCGCTTCTTTCCCCTTGCAGGAACGGCCTCGTAGACACAATAGCCACTGAGCACTTTGATATTCGCCTGAGCAACATGGTCGGCAAGTTGCGTCGGTTCACCGTCGTGACGCAGGTCAACAACTGCGGCAACGTCGACGCCGGCCTCGATTAGATCGAGCACCACGCGATAGCCGTCACTATTGGCGACGAGCACAACAGCTCGGTCGAATGGCTTGACCGCATAGAGCTGAATCAGTCGCTGTGCCGCGGAACCCAGCATGACGCCAGGCAAGTCGTTGTTTTGAAACACGGCCGGTTGCTCGAAGCACCCCGCTGCTACGAGCATCGACTTGGCACTGAGTTTCGTGAGATGTGTGTCGTCTGCCAGTGCAACCCAGTGATCGCCGTATGAGCCTGCGGCCTGCGTTCCGCAACGCACACGGATATTGCGGTGCGAGGCGAGTTGCTCCCGCAGACCGTCAAGATGCTCGCGTGCGCTAGCGTTGCCGGCCCATTGCCAGGCGAGACTGCCGCCAAGTTGCCGTTGTTCATCGACAAGGAGCACATCCACTCCCTGTTCCGCGGCAGCGATTGCTCCCGCCAATCCTGCAGGCCCAGCTCCAACAACCAAGAGATCGCAAAACGCGTAATCCTTCGGTGAACTCGTGTGTTGATTTGCCACGTTGAGGCGACCGAGGCCGGCTATCTTCCGGATCTGGTTCTCGTAGAACGGGAACAGCCGCCGCGGTGTGTGAAAGGCTTTGTAGTAAAAGCCGACAGGCAAGAACCTGGCGAATCGCTCGGTGATACTCAGACGATCATGCTCGAGGCCTCCCATCGTGTTGACCGAATGAACGTCAATGCCCGATGTGAGGGCCATCGTGTCACCTCGAATGTTGGTTCGAGTGCCATTCTCGACCATCACGTTGGTATCGTGTCCAGCAAGACTGTAGATCCCCCGCGGCCGGTGGTATTTGAAACTGCGGCCAAGCAATCGCACATCGTTGGCCCACAGCGCACTCGACAACACGTCTCCCGCAAAGCCACGATAGGTTGAGCCTTCGAATCGGAACTCAACAGGTTGGCTACGGTCGATCCATTCGCCTTCGCGCGGCGGCAATCGTCTATCCATCATCTCCCTCCGTGCCGTACATGTACGTTCGGAGAAACTCATCGGTACAATTGTCGCGTTCCGCAATGAACCAGGTTCCACTTGGCACATGATACCACCACTGGCGTTTCACACCGGGTTCGCCGTCTCGATTGAACACATAGTCGGCCCACTGTTCGTCGGTTGCTTCCGTTGGATCGGGCATCTCGCGCACCGCTCCCCCGAAATGAAATTCCTGCAGCGGGCGCGGGCCGTTGATTGGGCAGTTGATGATCTTCATAATGCTAAGCGGAGTTTGTAAATGATTGCACAGTCGACTCCTCAGTGTCCGACAGAAGCAGCACCTTTCTCGCCTACAAGTTCAAGTCGCTTGAATCGTGAGAGGCTGAACGCTTCGATCAATTCGTGGTTGCGATCCTCCGCTAGAGTAAAGGCCATTGTTTTTCCACTGATCGGCGTCGCCTTGAAGCCCCACGTACCCCAACCAGCGTCGATATAGAATCCCTTGATCGGCGTGATGCCCATGATCGGCGAGAAGTCGGGCGTCATATCGCATAACCCTGCCCATTGCCGCATGACTTTGACGTCGCCTAGGCAGGGAAACAGATCCAACAGGCCGGTGCTCAGGCCTTCGACAAAGTCAAGTGTGGACCGCATCGAAATCAGTTCGTACGGATCGAGCGATGCGCCGGCTACCAGTTCGCCGCGCGACGACTGGCTGACATACAGATGTAAGCTCGCTGAAACGACGATACTGTTCAGCCACGGTTTCAACGGTTCGGTCACCATTGCCTGCAGCGGATGAATCACCAACGGTGTGCGAAGCCCCACCATCGCAGTGATATGTGTGGTCCAGCCCGCGACGGCTGACAGAACTTTGCGCGTCTTGATAAACCCCTTGTTCGTGTGGACACCCGCAACTGCACCATCATCAAGCTCGATATCGGTGACCGCGGTCTGCTGATGGATCTCAACTCCGTGTTGACCGGCTCCTCGAGCATAGCCCCACGCAACGGCATCGTGTCGCGCGATCGCTCCCGGCGGATGATAGAGAGCACCGTAGATTGGGGACTGATGTCCGCCGACACTCAAATCGATTTCAGGAACTGTCTCCTTGATGAAGTTGGGCGTAACGACCCGACTGTTGATGCCAAGATGCTTGTTGACCTCGGCACGCCAGCGCTGAATCCGTAGCGACGCGGGAGAATGCGCGAGCGTGAAGTGACCCCGCTCGGAATAGAACAGATTGAGATTCAATTCGTGTGAGAGATCCTGGAACAGCTCGACACTGCCTTGATAGAACTGTACTCCTTCAGGTGTGAGATAGTTCGAGCGAACAATCGCCGTGTTGCGTCCGGTACCACCACCGCCTATGTAACCCCTTTCCAGAACAGCCACGTTGGTGATCCCGTGGTCTTTTGCCAGATAGTACGCCGCCGCAAGGCCGTGCCCACCGCCGCCGATGATCACAGCGTCGTACTCACTGTTCAGCTTGGTGGGCTCGCGGAACATCCGCGGCTCGGGATGCTTCTTGCTGAGAGCGAACTTCAGTAAGCGGTGGGGCATGGGTGGGATCGAAGGAAATATCTAATCTAGGGAGGCTGTGCGTCGGAAAAGGACGAATGGCCACGCACGAAGTGATCGCACCTCCGCCCGGTCAATCGTAATATGGTCGACCCTAACGTGGTCACTCGGCATCGAGTGCCCCCATCCACTCGACGTAACGAGCGGAGTACGCATCCAGGTTCTCGATCGATCCGCCGCCACGCACCGGCGAGCACATCTCGAAGTTGGCAATGCCGTCGAATCCTCCGTCTCGCAAGCCCCGGAAGAACGCCGGATAGTCGATGAAGCCGTCGCCGAACTTCACCGCTCGTACCATGTCTGGTTGCGCACGTTCGTAGTTGATCAAATCCGGCTGGTAATGGAAGCGAGGCAGACGGACGTAGTCTGCGTTCGTCGTGATAGCCGCGTACGGCGCCATCTTCTTCGCAGACTCGTACAGGTCTTCGCCGCGCAATGCCGGCGACCAGGCGTCGAAGCCGAGTTTGCAGTTTGGACGGTCGATGTCGTGCAAGACTTCCAGTAGGACGTCACTATGAACGCCGAGATCGTGATGATTCTGTACAGCCAAAATGACGTTGTGCGCGGCCGCACGGTCACACATCTCCTGAAGCGTGCGCACGACATCCTTCCAAATGGCGTGCGGGCTATGGTCGGCAACTTCGTACGCCGTGAAGACGCGGACCACCGACGCGTCGAGCGCTGCCGCGATCTTCGTCAGCGATTCCACGTAAGCGATCTGCATCTCCAAGTAAGGGACTTCGGCAGCGGCTGTCGGCGAGAGGTCCGTGTAGCCGGCAATCACTCCACACTGGACCGTGTGTTTGGCAAGCGTGGCCTTTACCAAGGCGATGTAGTCCGAATCGGCGTCCAATGGAGACAGGTGCGGCCGCTTGCCGGCAATCATGACTGCGTCGTATCCAAGTGAGCCGGCTTTGGCGATAAACGCCGGCAGATCGAGCTTGTGCTGCCCCCAATAGCCGGCGTAACTGACGGAGAAGAGACCGAGTTTCATGATGCCATTCTCTCAGATGCTTAGCCCAGTCGTCAAAAACCAGTCATTAAAAGAACGTCAAGTACTCGTCGATCTCCCAACGAGTCACCTGCGCGTCGTACGTTGCCGATTCCTTGGTCTTCAGTTCGACAAACTCAGGTGCGATAACGCCCAGCGCGCTGCGAACCACTTCATCGTCGCGGAGCCCAGCGATCGCTTCCGGAAGCGACTGCGGCAAGATCTGTGTTCCCTGCTCGAGAATCTCGCCGAGCGACTTCTCATACATGTTCTCGAGATTGGGAAAACCAGGATCGATCCTGTTTTCAATTCCATCGATTCCCGCGGCCACATACGCAGCAAGTGCCAGATACGGATTGCAACCGGCGGAAACTGTGCGGTCTTCGAAGTGGCCGGGCCCGGCCGTGCGGATCATCTGGGTGCGATTGTTGTCGCCATACGTAACGAACGCAGGAGTCCAGGTGAATCCGCTGCGAGTGGATTGCAGACCTGATCCCAACTTGAGACGCTTGTAACAATTCACGGTCGGGCTGGTCACAGCGCATAAAGCACGGGCGTGCTTCAAGACGCCGCCAACAAAGTGATAACCCAGCTCAGAACATCCAAGTCCACGAGCATCCGATTCGTCATCAAAAAGACAATTGCCGGTTCCCGCCTCGGCCAGATGGAAATGAACGTGAAGGCCACTTCCAGTCCGATCGCTAAACGGCTTCGGCATGTGCGTGGCAATGGCACCATACTTCTTCGCGAGTTGCGACGTCGTCATCTTGAAGAACGTAACACGGTCGGCAGTTACTAACGCGTCTTTGTAGTCAAAGTTCACTTCGTATTGACCGTTCGCGTCCTCGTGATCGGTCTGATAAACGCCCCAGCCCAGTTCGTTTAACGAACTCGTCAATTCTTGCAGATACGCCATTGCCGGCGCCATCGAGCGAAAGTCGTAGCAAGGCTTGGCCAACGCATCGACGTTGTCCGGGTCCCACGGAGCGATCGAACCGTCTTCGTTGCGGGTGACAAGAAAGTGTTCGGGCTCCATGCCGACGTTGAAAACGTAGCCTTTATCTCGCACCGTTTGTAAGACGCGTTTGAGATTCTGGCGAGCACAAAATGCATAAGGCTGTTCATCAACGAAAAGATCCGCGGCAAACCTAGCGGTATTCGGCATCCAAGGTAGCCGCGTGTAACTGTCGAGGTCGATGCGAGCCATCATGTCGTGTGAATGCGGTCCTTGTCCAACACCCCATACGGCAGCTCCCGCAAAACCAGCCCCGTCATCAGTCACATCATCCAACTTCGACGCAGGAACCATCTTCACTTTGGCGGCACCATGGATGTCAACGAACTGCACCAGGATGAACTCAATGCCATCCTGCTTCATCTGCTCGCGAATGGCCTCTCGATCAGTCATAGTTTCTCCTTTGTCGGCTACCGATCGCCAACTGCTAACAGCTCCCGGGAATCCAGTTGGTCCCAGCCAACGGCACCTTCGCCATCGCGGCGGCTTCGATGGTCAGTGCAACGAGGTCTTCGCGTTCGAGGTGGTGCACGTTTGACTTGCCACAGGCTCGTGCAAGTGTCGTGACCTCCATGTTCAGAACCTGCAGATAGTTCTTTAACCGCATTGCACCAACCTCGGGTGTGAGCCGTCGCTCCAGGGCTTCATCCTGCGTGGTAATTCCGACGGGACATTGTCCTGTGTGGCAGTGGTGGCAAAAACCGGGTGCCGTGCCGAGTGCCGCATAGTCCTCTACCACATCAACGTCCTGTCCGTCTTGAGAATATGAATCGTGGTTGCATCCCAGCGCGACAAGGACGCCTTGGCCGATGGCAACGGCGTCGGCGCCGAGCGCCAGTGCTTTGGCAACGTCAGCACCTGTCCGAATGGCGCCGGAGATTATCAACTGGACTTCGCCGACTGCGTTCATTTCTTCGAGAGCTTGAACTGCCAACGGCAGTGCAGCCAGCGTGGGGATGCCCGTGTGTTCGATGAGAACGTGTTGAGTCGCCGCCGTTCCGCCCTGCATACCGTCGACGACGACGACGTCTGCTCCGGCTTTGACGGCAAGCTTTACGTCGTCGCGAACTCGAGTCGCTCCCATCTTCACGTAGATGGGAACTTGCCAGTCGGTAATCTCGCGTAATTCGTCAAGCTTGATCTTCAAGTCGTCTGGTCCAGTCCAATCCGGATGCCGACACGCGGAGCGTTGATCGATTCCCTCCGGCAGCGTTCGCATATCAGCAACTCGAGGGCTGACTTTTTGGCCCAGTAGCATACCACCACCTCCGGGTTTTGCGCCCTGACCGAGAACCATCTCGATCGCATCAGCCTTTCGCAAATCGTCAGGATTGAATCCGTATCGCGAAGGAAGGCATTGATAAACGAGCGTCTTCGACGACTGGCGTTCCTCCGGTGTCATCCCGCCATCGCCGGTTGTCGTCGAACTGCCCACTTCCGTCGCGGCTCGACCGAGCGCTTCCTTCACATTCGCGGATAAGGATCCAAAGCTCATGCCGGCAATCGTGACAGGCGTATCGAGCTCGATGGGCTTCTTGGCGTAGCGAGTGCCTAGCACCGTCTTCGAGTCACACTTCTCGCGATAGCCTTCCAACGGGTATCGCGACGCAGACGCCGTAAGAAATACCAGATCATCGAACGAAGGTAGCGCACGCTTGGCACCCATTCCACGGATGTCGTACAGACCGTACCGGGCCGCTTCGCGAATGTAGTTGATCACGTGGCGGTCGATCGAGTCACTCTCTTCACGATAGATCTTCGGGGACAACTTAATACTCCTGATGCGCGTCGGCATTCCAATGGTAAAGACTACGGGCCGAGGCAACTCGCTTGAATTCGCGCGCGTCGTGGTCGATCTCGGCAGCAGCAAGCAGACGCGAGACATGCTCGACGTCGGCCTGGAGCATCTCTTCCTCGCGTGCGTCGGCTCCCAGACTTTGTATCTTCCCGCGGAGGTAAATCGTCGCTTCATATAACGAGTCGCCGAGGTTTGGGCCAGCGTCGCCACACACGACCAACATCCCTGCTTGGGCCATGAAAGCAGAAAAGTGTCCGACGCTGCCACCAACCACAATGTCACAGCCCTTCATGGAGATCCCGCACCGCGAGGAGGCGTCGCCTTCAATCACAACAAGTCCATCCTGCCCCGATGCTCCCGCACTTTCCGACGCATGTCCTTTCACTCGCACAACGCCTGACATGATATTCTCAGCCACGCTTCTGCCCACATTTCCGTGAACGGTAACTGATGCGAGCTTGTTCATGCCAGCGATGAAGTAGCCTGCATGTCCCAGGATCTCGACGGCGACTTCAGCTTCCAAACCAACAGCGATACTATGGTTGCCGTTGGGATTGAGAATTTCGATCCGCTCAATGCCACTGTCAGGCAGCTCGCGATGCAAGAACTGATTGACATCGTGGACGCTCAGCTTTGCCAAATCAAGTTGCATCAGGCGTGTCATGATTCACAGCGTCCAGGAGTAAATTTGTTCTGGCGCAGGCTCAAAGACTTTCGCCAAGCTGATGTTGGGAAGATGTGCCAGCGAACGGAACTCGGATGAAACGGCAACATAATCATCCGTCTCGGCCGCAACCGCCGGCTTGCACGCAAATGCATCGCGCACGAGCACCATGCGGTCGCTAGTTGCCATGAGAAACGTAAAGAATCCGTCGAGTTCGCGAAACGATGTCTCGATCGCTTGCTCAAGCGTGTCGCCTTCTCGCATCCGCCATTCCAAGAAACGACAGCCTGCTTCGGTGTCGTTGTCGGTCTCAAAAACGATGCCACGGTTTTCGAGCTTCCGTCGAATGCTGTACGGATTGGAAAGCGAACCATTATGGACAAGGCAGAAATCTTCGCCGGCGGTGTATGGGTGAGCGTGGGCCGGAGAGACAGCCGATTCAGTTGCCATTCGAGTGTGGCCGATCGCGTGTGTGCCAGTGAGTTCCGTGAAATGAAACCGCTGGGCGATTTCACTTGGATGCCCTTCGTCCTTATACACCTCGATGGCGCGACCAACGGAGATCAAGTGCACATCGGGATAGGCTTTGGTAAGCCAGGCTTTGAAAGTTTCCAACGTGACTGACGAAATCTCCACCGCGTGACTTTCGACGCTACGAATCGATCCCTCGCTGCCCGTATTGCACAAAAACTCCGTGTGAAACAGCTGCCAGTCGAAACCAACCTGTGCCGTGAACAGTCCGAATCGACGTTGCGGCCCTTCGAGGGGATCGTGAAATACAGCGAGCCCTGCGGAATCCGGTCCGCGCGTGCCCATACAATCAAGCATGGGCGTAACAAGTTGGCCTAAACGGCCCCGCAGTTCGTCTCTCTTCACCAAGAGACCAACAATCCCGCACATGGTGACGCTCCAAACGTACTGTTGTGGCCAACCGGCTGTAAAAAGACAGTAACTGCACCGTTATACCTGGGCCACATGGTGCGAAGCAACTAGCCGGTGAAGCGCAGATCACACACTGGGAGATGACGCAACTCCGTGCTAAATCAGCCCTTGTCAGCTTAGGCGTCTCAGCTGACGGTATTTGGCGCACTGCAGAGGGCGCCGACAAATTTGTCTCAGATCGCTTTCGGTGATGCGGAACGCCGCCTCGATCCGTATAGTAGATTGATTCCGCACTGTGGTTTGTATTCCCATCGACTTTTGATCGAAGCTATGAAATACAGATTGATCGTTTCCCTGGTCGCACTGTTGATCACAGTCACGCCGCGGCAGGCTGTCGCCGAGAACGAATGGTCCGTTTTTACGCCACTGCCGTCGCAGATTGCCGTGCCGTCGGATGTTGCCGACAAAGTGTGGTCGCAGAATCCAGTGGACGCCTTTGTCTGGCGAAGGCTGAGCGAGGCTGGATTGGAAGCGGCACCGGCTGTCGATCGGCGGGTCTGGTTGCGGCGCGTCACATTTGATCTGATTGGATTGCCCCCAACTCCGAAGGAAGTGCGACAGTTTCTGGCTGATGAACAGACCGATGCCGAGGCTCGGACAACCGTTGTCGATCGTTTGTTGGCATCATCGCAATACGGCCAGCGGTGGGCGCGGCATTGGCTTGATGTGGTTCGCTATGCCGACTCGGATGGATTCGCCATTGATTCGGAGCGCCCAACGCTCTGGCGGTACCGCGATTACGTGATTCGCGTTCTCAACGAAGACCGACCATTTGACCAGTTTGCGCGAGAACAATTGGCAGGGGATGAAATCGGCGCTGGCAGTGAAGGAGCCGTCGCGATCAGCTTCTATCGGCTGGGCCCCTACGAAGCTGACAACATGACACCGGAGAACCGTCGGCAAGATTATCTTAACGAAATCACGTCGGCCGTCGGCAGCGCATTCCTCGGCCTTACGATCGGATGTTCAAGGTGTCACGATCACAAATACGACGACATTCCTCAAACAGACTTCTATCGCCTGCAAGCATTTCTTGCACCGCTTGAACGATCCGACATCACAGCCGACTTTACCGACGCGGAACTGACTGAGACCGTCCTTCGGCAGAAGGCCTCAGCGGAGGCAGAACTCGCGAAGCGCCGCGGTGAATGGGATCAGTTTCGCAAGTTGCTGAAAGTCAAGCTGCAACAAGGGAATGAACGTCCGGAAGCGGCAGAGGTGACGGACGAAGAACTCGACGAAGCGATCAAAGACAAGCGAGAACCGATCACGGACGAAGACCGAAAGCTACTTGAACAACTCAAGAAGAAGATCGACGACTACAAAGATGTGCAACGTTTTGCAGCTGTATCGGTGGCTGTCGCCAATCCAAAAACCAACAAGGATCTGCCAGCAACGCATGTCTTGGAGAATGGCGACGTCTTCGACCCGAGCGAAGAAGTCCAGCCGGGTTTCCTGTCGGCGGTGCCATCATGGTCGGACGTTGAGTCCAAGCAACCCGAGAGCGCGGCGACTTTGGCATCTGGCCGCCGGCGAATGTTGGCGGACTGGGTGGCCAGTCCGCACAATCCAATTACCGCACGAGTGATTGCCAACCGCGTCTGGCAGTATCACCTCGGACGCGGCCTGGTGGCTACGTCGAATGACCTTGGCGTTGCCGGATCTGGTGCGAGTCATCCAGAACTGCTCGACTACCTGGCCCGTTGGCTGATCGATCATGGTTGGCGACTCAAACCACTACATCGCATGATCGTGTTGTCGCGCACCTATCGAACATCAATGGTACATCCGCAACATGAAGACTGCCGGAATCTCGATCCAAACAACCGGCTGCTGTGGCGGGCCGATGCCCGGCGGCTGGAGGCGGAAACGATCCGAGACGCCATGCTGGCCGTGAGTGGGCGACTGAGCCTGGAAGCTGGCGGTCCCGGCTTCTACGAAGCTCTTCCCGATGAAATGGAGACAAGTTACTCGTTCTTCAAATGGCACGTGTCGTCAGAGGACCAGCGTCGTCGCCGCAGCATCTATATGTTCCAGCGCCGCAATCTGGTGCACCCGATGATGGAAGTCTTCGACGTCGCGGACCTCAACGAGTCGTGCGAACGGCGCAAACTCGCCGTCACGGCGATCCAAGTGCTGACGCTGTTCAACGGTCGGTTTGCTCACGAGACCAGTCGCCATCTAGCGGAACGACTTCAGCGCGAGCAACCTGCAAACCCAGCAGACCAGGTACGGCGTCTGTTCTGGTTGGCGTTGTCTCGATCACCAGAATCCGATGAAATGCAGTTCTGCCTGGAGTTCCTGACAGAAAAAACGAAATCGTACCAGGAGCATCCCCCGTCAGATAATGGTCGGGTGGATGCGGTTGTCCATGCACTTTCGGACCTGTGCCTGGTTGTTATCAACGCGAACGAGTTCCTGTACCTTGATTAACATGAACACTCGACTTCCTAAAGCACCCGTTGCATTAGGCACGCGGCGTGACATGCTACTTGGATCGTGCGCCTCACTGGGCAGTGTCGCGCTTAGTTGGTTGCTCGCTCAGGGTGAGCTGCGGGCATCGCAATCGGATGACACGAGTGCATTTTCCGCACTTCGTCCCAGACAGCCCCATTTTTCCGCGCGGGCCAAGTCAATCATCTACCTCGTCATGGAGGGAGGCCCCAGCCAGATCGATACGTTCGATCCCAAGCCAGCGCTCGATCGGCATCACGGCACGGTCTTCGCTCGCGAAAATGTCAAAACGAATCAGGTCAAGGGCAAGCGTTTTTTTGTTCGCTCACCATTCAAATTCCGCCAGTACGGCGAGTGTGGGACACCGGTAAGCGAGTTGTTCCAGGAAACCGGCGAGTGTGTGGATGATATGGCCGTGGTGCGGAGTGTGTACGGCGACAGCGACAACCATCCGGCCGCACTGTTTCAGTACAACACCGGTTTTCCAGTGCAAGGGAATCCGTCGATCGGAGCTTGGATGGTATACGGTCTAGGTGCCGAAAATCAGAATTTACCGTCGTTTGTCGTGCTGCGTGACGGGAAACCGTTTGGTGGTACTTCGACCTGGGGAAACGGGTTCTTGCCGGCCTTGTATCAGGGCACACAATTCCGCGGTGGCACGACTCCGGTGCTCGACCTGCGACCACCCGCAGGTGTCACGCAAACTTCCCAGCGAAGCAACCTTGACTTGCTGCAGCAGCTCAATCAGAAGCACCGCGGCGACCGGCCTGACCAGCCCGATCTCGAAGCACGGATCGCGGCGTACGAACTAGCTTTCCGTATGCAGACGGAGATTCCTGAAACGGTCGATTTGCTAAGCGAACCGCTGCATATCCAGAAGCTGTACGGCATCGATCAGGACCAGACAAAGGCATTTGGCCGACGATGTTTGCTTGCGCGTCGCCTGGTGGAGCGCGGCGTGCGATTCGTGCAGCTTTGGTCAGGCGGATGGGATTCACATGGGGATATTGCCAGCGGACATCGCAACGCAGCCCGGAAAGTCGATCTCCCAATTGCCGGTCTGCTCAGAGACTTGAAACAGCGCGGTCTGCTGGAGGAGACGCTGGTTGTGTGGGGCGGAGAATTCGGACGTACCGCGGACACGAACGAAGCTCAGTGGAAAAAGAAACAGCCGGGAAGAGACCACAACCCAAAAGCGATGTCAATGTGGTTTGCCGGCGGCGGCAGCAAAGGCGGCACTGTTGTCGGCGCGACAGATGAAGTCGGCGACCGCGCTGCCGACCAGCGATACCACCTAAACGACGTCCATGCCACGCTACTGCACCTGATGGGCCTCGATCAGCACAAGCTGACCTACTATCACGGCGGCCGCCTCAAGCGTCTGACCAATCTTGGTGGTGAGATCATTCAGGAAATCGTCGGCTGAGTGTTCTCCCCCGTGTGATAAGCTAGGCTGCCGATGTTTTGCACTCGGCATTACCTGACAACAAGCAGATCCTCAGACCGGGAGATATCCAGTGAAAGTCGGCGTAGACACCTACAGCTACCACCGTCTGTTCGGCGAGATTTATCCCAACCAGGTCGATCCCGATCGGCGGTGGGAGTTTGACCAGGCGATCGACGAAGCGATTCGGCTGGGAGTGGATGGAATTTCGTTGGAAACCTGCTTCATGCCGCGATTCGATCGAGATTATCTAGCGCAGATCAAAGAGAAGCTGGACGACCAGAAGATGGAACGAATGGTCGCTTGGGGGCATCCTGACGGACTGGAAGGGGGCGATAATCTCGAAGCAGCGAAGGAGATGGAACAACATCTCGCCACGGCGCAGGCCGTCGGTGCGACGGTAATGAGGATAGTGGGCAGCAGTCTGATGTTTCGCGACAAGCCTCACGGCCCGCAAATTGAAGGCATCTCCAATATCCTTTCTGAAAGTGTGAAGAAGGCGGAAGACGCCGATGTTCGCCTCGCCATCGAAAACCATATCGATTTCAACGCCGATGAGATCCTGGAGATCCTCGACCGAGTCGACTCGGACTACCTGGGTGTCAACTTTGATTCGGGTAACACGTTGCGGGTCTTCGAGGATCCCGTCGAGGCAGCCCGCAAGCTCGCCGGGCGGACCTTTGCCACGCACATCAAAGACATTGACCCTGCCACCGGTTCACCCCAGGACTGGACATTCTGGGCCAGCGCAGCTGCGGGAAGCGGCATCATCGATATGCCGGGCGTCATCAACGCTCTGGCAGAGGGTGGCTATGACGGTATGCTTTGCGTCGAAATTGATTTCTTGAAGGACCCGCAGGCCGACGAAACCAAAGCTGTTGAGGACGCAGTGAATTTTCTGAGGGCACTTGTCTGTAGGCCGGAACAAGCGCAGCGCAGCTCCGGCAATACCAACGCTTTGGGCCATTCCTGAGCCGGAAATGCGCAGCGATCGTTCCGGCCTACAATAAATTCACAGCCTCTCCGCGAGGTGGACTTCAAAGCGCGTCTTCTGTTCGCATGATGACTTCAATCAGCCGTTCCATGGCTTCACCTGACGATTCGTGCGGGAAGTTCAGCAAGACGACCTCCTTTGCGTAAAGCTTGCCAATGTACCGGCGGTGTTTGGCCATCGTCGTTCTGCTGGCCAAGAAATCGCGATGCGCGGAGTTGATAACGATGTCGTTCTTCTTCACGTCGTAACGAGATCGCCAGGCGTGACCTGGTTCGGTTTGCAATCGATAAGAGGGTAGACCGCGGGTCGAGCCGTAATCGTCTTCCTTTGCAACGAATTTGACAGCAACACGGTCGATCGCACGTTGGATGCCCTTGTCAGCTTTGACTTCGACAACAATAAGATCTGGCTCGCGCGTAGTGACGGTGCATTGCCGGCCTTCAATCGCGCTAATGCGTCCCTCGCCTTCAACGATGCTCCAATGGTAATTCACGCGATCCGTCAATTCCTCCCGGTGACAGTCGTATGCTTGTGCCATTAGCACACATTCGCCATCCGGTTGACGTCGAGCGTGTCGCGGAGTGATCACGACGTTGTCAAGCTGACTCGGTCGAAATGGAGATGCAACCGAAATCGTTTCCTTCTTCTTGCGAGCGACTGATTTCTGCGTTGCCGCTCCTCCGTTGATCGCGACTCTGTTGCGCGATCGCCTGGCAGGATGCGGCACATCGAAGAATAAGTATTGATCTTCCGGCAACTCACGCAACGCAGCCAGGAACGCTCGTTTTACCTGTCGCAAGATCTGTCCGTTTGCTTTTGCTGATTCCGCTTGATCGCGCCGCGCGATGGCTTCACTCACTGCTGGTTCGATTTGGTAAACGGCTTCGATGAACATCTCCAAACGCTCGTTCGGGACGACACCGTTGCGAGTTCCCGGCGCAAGATCGAATGCTGGAAAGTCCAGGATTCCTTCCAAGCGCCCGTCGGTCCACGGCGCGCGATCGAACTGAATTAGTTCCGTAATGTCCCGAAGCACTCGCGTACCATCCTTGCACAGCGCAACCCTCGTTTCTTGACGATTGTCGGCTGTAGGTCGCAAATACAATTCGACAATCAATTTCCCCAACGATGTCGAGATACTCTTCAACTCGTCCAGCCGCTCGCCCTGAAACTCGCGCGGTGTCACAACCAGTTGTTTGCGTGAAATTCGGTCCGAAATCTGAATTCGGACACCACTGGCCCGAATTCGGTCACGAAGTTCAGCGGACAAGTATCGTCGTAACTTCTCTCCAGTAAGTATGTTTCGAGTTGACTTCAATAGCGGGCCGACAATGATCTGCGTTCCACCTGGGGCAAACATCCGCCGCAGGGGAGAAACGGAATAACTTCGCTCGCCGCGGTCCAGAATCATCTCGTGAAGCCGGCCTTGGTCGTCACTGGCGATCATGCGGAGCTGCTCGCCGAGGCTCCAAAAACTCAGCAGGCCAATACCAAACTCTCCATGTACACCGACCCGATCGGGGCGCGATAGTCGTCGTTTCATCGAGTCGCAAACGTGCGTAGCTATGTGTTCAAAGTGGGGTCGTCCATTCTGGTCCAACCGCACACCATGACCGTCGTCACCGACTTCGAGCATGATTTGATCATTCGTTCTTCGGCGAACGATCTCAATGTTCTTCGCACCTGCATCAATCGCATTCTCCACCAATTCACAGACGGCTTTAAGTGGATGCGTCTGTGACTGTGCGATAATACGGATGGCGTTCCACTGATCGCCGATTTGAAGCCTGCCGGAGGTCTTCTCTTGTTTCGGAATGGAACTGTTCGGATCGGGCATTGTAACCATTGCTTGGTCAAGGGCGTAACACTGTCATGTTAGTTGGGAATGGCCAGCGATCAACAATCATCAGAAAGAAACGCACCTGTTCGCCGACTTGTTGCATCATGCAATGCACTGGACTGTACGGGTTTAGCCATTGCTCAGAACGCGGTGAGACGGGCCATCTAATCGTCCTGTAATCAAAGACAGTTTGCCGATCGGCAACCAGGTTGCGATGCGTCGACGAGAGAGGTTCTTAATGCCTTGCCGCATGAGACGCGGATTGACGCCCAAGTCGAGTTAGATGATCTGAATGCGCCGGGGGACTAATCCAACTCACATACGACACGAAAGCCGTCGTAGCCGAGATGGCGCGTCGGTTTGCCAAAGTAGCGGTCCGCAGAACGACAGTAGCGTGCGACGTTATTCCATGCCCCTCCCCGCAAGACGCGCTTCGAGCCGGATTCGGGACCAATCGGATCCTCACCGGGCGACTTCCCGTAATAATCCCGGCCGTGCCAGTCTGCACACCATTCCCTCACGTTTCCGTGCATGTCATACAGCCCCCAGGCGTTCGGTCGCTTCTGGCCCCCGCTATGTGCAAAAAACTCGTAGCGCGTTCTGCTTCGGACGTTGGGATCGAACCATGCGTAGTCTTTCAGTGCCGAGGCATCGTCGCCGAAGCAGTAGACTGTCGTCGAACCGGAACGGCAGGCGTACTCCCACTGGGCTTCCGTCGGCAAGCGATATTTGCGGCCCTCTTTGGCACTCAGTTTTTCACAGAATTCTGTTGCACCCGCCCAACTCACAAAACTCGCCACAAAGTTTGGGCCTACTTTTAGGTACTCCGTGCTTCGTATGTCGCGACCGGTCACGTATGTCTGGCCTCTCCAGGGCTGCGTTTTCATCACCGTCCGCCATTGGCCTTGAGTCACTTCAGTCGTACCGATAAAGAACGACTTGCTAAGCCGCACACGGTGCTGCTGTTCGTCATCATCGCGGTCCCTCTCCGACGTCGGCGAGCCCATCATGAACTCGCCAGCTGGAATCCGAACCAGTTTCATGCCGATCGAGTTGACCAGCTGTTTGCCCGGTTTCGTTCTAACTTCCTGAGCGCAGGCCAGGCGGGGCGTGAGCACGAAAGACGCAAGCGCGATGAATACACCGAGAACTAGTTGCTGTCGCATCGGATATCTCTTATTTCAGTCGATTCGGTTCGGAGATCGCTGTCTACGCAGACATCCATCACCCTTTGACGCTTGCGTCGGAGGTGAAACAGGCAAGGTCCGGCAATTGGGGTTTGATGACGCCGTCGTAGACAGCCTGGTCGAAAACCGACGTGGCGTTACCACCGAGCCAACCTTCGATGACTTTGCTGTAAACCGAGCGGAAGTCGATCTTGTATTTGAGGTTTCCTTTTTCTAGATCACTCAAATCCGGCTGGCCGCCATAAACTCCACCACGGACTCCGCCGCCCATCAAGAAAAAGCTGTTTGCTGCGCCGTGGTCGGTTCCTCGCCTGGCACCGCCTCCGTTTTCCTTCACGCGTCGGCCAAACTCAGAAAAGGTCATGATCAACACCCGGTCGATGTTGCCACTCAACTCCATTTCCGTCAGGAAAGCGTCGACGGATCGATCGAAGGCGCCAAGCAGTGGCGGATGCATACCGGCATTCAAAGGGTCGCTGAGTTTCACCTGTTGGCCGTGCGTATCGTAACCACCTTGGCTGGCGTAGAAGATTCGCGTGTCAAAGCCGGCGCGAATGATCCGCGAAATCAACTTGAGGCCGCGTCCCAGGGTGTCGTCGGTATAGTTCCTCTCCGGTACGAGGGTCGGTTTGGCTGCGGCGGTTTGGAGATCTTTGACCGACGCCTCCGTCTGATTTTCACTCCTCTGGAGGAATTCGAGTTCCGGATCATCCGTCGCGATACTGTTGGCTGCGTGAATAGCCGGCAACCGGGAGTCGCCGTCGGCGTCGGTTCGCAGAGCGTAGGTGTGTGTTCTACTAATCGCAGGCGGCGTGTAGCCGGAGATGCCCTTGAATGAATCTGGAACGCGTGGTATTCCGGCAGCCGTGATTGCCAGCGGATTGGACTGCCCCAAGCCGGCGCAGTGGTTGTCGAAGTATCGCGCCATCCAGCCAGTCGACGGCGCAGGCTCGCCCGGTACCATGCCGAACTCATAATAATCCATCGAACTGAAATGAGAGTAGTTGGGATTCTTGTAGCCAACGTTCTGAACGATGCCGATTTGGCCTTTGTCCACAAAACGTCTTGCCAGTCGACGCAGTTGCGGATGAAAGCCATTTTGAGAATCGAGTGTCAGCTGTTTGCCCAGCGGCACGCCCAGCTTGGGCCGCAAGTCCCGGTACCCTTCATCAGTGTAGGGAATGACAGTGTTTAGCCCATCATTTCCGCCGGCTTGTTGAAGAATGACGAGAATCCGATCGTCGTCGCTGGACTCATCCAGGGCAAGTGCCGAATTGGATATCCAATTCGGCGTTGTAGCCAACGTGGAATAGCAGGCCATACTTGAGATTCCAGCTTTTAACACATCGCGTCGTGGTATTCGCATTTTCGAGATCCTCTGTTACTTCATTTGATACCTGGGGAACGTCATCATGACGTGGAAACATCCGCGCACCTGGCTGCGATAAACGTTGGACTGTTGGCGGGGCTTAGCGGCCACTGCGGCCATTAGATCTTCAAGGGCTGCCGTTTCCTCGGGCCGCAAATCCGTTTGAAGTAGCCGCGCGCGGAAAAACTCGATGATGCCCGCCGTATCCGTCAGCGAGTCCACATGCCCTTTGGTGATCAGATCATCACAGTATTGGTCGGTCATGTAATAGTTCGATGACATGTTGTTGGCAAGGTTGAATCGAGCGATCAAGTTGCCGGAATTGATCCAGGACCGGCCGTGAGTCCAGCCCGAGACATTCGGCGCGCCGAACAGTTGCATTCCCATTTCCGACGTCCACACCGGAACCTTATTCTTCCTTGCCGGCCATTTTGTCTCAAGACTAAACTCGTTCAGCTCGATATTGCGGGCCGCCATGATCATGTAGTCCATGGGGTGCTTGTACATCGCATACCGGTGAGCACGGTCGTAGAAGAACTGAGACTTGAAGATTTTACGCAGCAGTTCTCCCACACTGTAATTGTCCCCGTCGGCTTGTGTATCGTAGAAATGCTCGCCGAGCTGCTCGACGACGGGATGGTCGATGGGAATCGTCTCCAGCACAAACCAATTGAGAAACTTCCAGGACATATAAAGGGCTGTGGCGGGCAGGCGGGAATGTGCCGGGCTGATATCCGCGCTAGACACTTGGTCGAGGATCAAATCGATGATCTGATTCGCCTCTTCGCCGGCAGTTTTCGAATAGACCTCTTTGCCGAATACGGTTTTGACGCCGTCGTCGTGTTTGTCAGCCGCGAATTCATATTCGAAAGGCCACTGGTCTTCTTCACGTTCGTTTAGGTGTTCGCCGGTCATTGCCCGCGAAATTTCGCGTACGTCATCTTCGCTGTAATTGCCCACTCCCATACTGAACAGTTCCATGAGTTCCCTGGCAAAATTCTCCTGCGGTTTCTCCTTGGTGTTGATGCGGTTATCCAGATAGATAAGCATCGCCGGATCGCGCGTGATCTTCCGCAGCAAGGCGCGAAAGGGGCCTTTGCCTGCTTCACGTAGCAGTTTGTATTGACTGCTGACAATCTTCTGTGTCCAAGGAGTGAGCGCGCCCCGGTTAGAACCACCAGGCGCTCGAACGTCTACATCGGTGATGGTTGCCCACACTTTTTGCCAGTCCGACACAAAATGGTCATGGAAAAACAGGTGAAGCTGCTGTTGCAGAGGATGGTTCGTGTGGATCATCCTGAAGAACCAATTGTTCTGAAGGTCCCATTCGTAGAAGGGATTCTTGATGCCTCCGTTCTTCTTTATCTCTCCGTTCCTTAAGGTCGTGAAGGTGTCGGGCAGTCCGGCAAATTTCGTATCGAGAGCCGAGTCGACGATCGGATAGTCGACAACGGCATCAACCGCAGCGTCCACGCCGGCGTCCACTGCCTTTTTGAGCTCGTCCGGACGCCGGCCGAAACCAGCGCGCCGCCCCAAATGAGCCGCCTCGTCGAGAGTCCATGGTCCAGTGTAGGGATCAAGCAATGCCATCGATGCGTCCTTCTGAGATTTGTCGCCGCTCGGCCATCCAACCTCTAGCAGCCTGTTGGACAAACGGCTAAACCTAATTCCAAGTAGTAAAGACTTCTCACAGTTACAGACGCCGGTCAACGCACCATGGTAACTTAATCTGACGCGCGATTCCCCATTTTGGGTTGAGCCTGTAGCCAATTCGAGCCCCAGTGCCCGATAATGGCGGGCTGCGCCCCCCCTCGTTGGTTGACACAAGTTTTTGCCCCGTAGGGGCCGAAACAGATCAGCCCAGGCGGGAGGAAAGATGTGTAGTACAACGAGGCTGCACCCCCAGGTGATTTCCGCAGGGGATGTTCGTTCGAGTGCGCTCGTCTGCTTTAGAATTGATTTCACAAGGACTGATTATCGGGAAAAATGAGCCGCGTTTAGTTACCAGGGTGCCTTGACCGGCGTCTAGAACCTGGGAGTTGGGAGTTTCTGTCCATTGAAAACGGACGCAGAACGTCTATTGCAACGATGCCAAAAGGGTGACGAGGCGGCGTTGGCCGATTTGATGCGGTTGTATCAAGAGCGAGTGTTTCAATTTACTCTTCGGGTATCGGGAGATTTCTCGTTGGCCGAGGAAGCGACTGTTGATTGTTTTTATCGTATCTGGACAAAGTGCGGACAACGCCGTGATGACACTAGTCCCGACGCATGGATCTTCCGGATTGCTCACCGAGCGGTGCTGGATTTGGCACGTAAACAGCAACGCTGGTGGAAACGGCTTGTTAAAGGATCACGGACGACCGAGGACGACTTGCGGCCCAGCCCTTTAGAGACGTTGGTTGCGACGGAGCAGCAACAGTGGCTGGCAAGAACGGTTGGGTCGGCAATGGAGACTTTGAAAGAAGAAGATCGTGCGCTTGTTCATCTGTATTACTACGAAGAACGGTCGTTATCGGAGATTTCGATCATTCTCGAAACGTCGCGTGATGCCCTGAAGATGAGACTCATGAGGGCGCGCCGACGACTTGGCAAACTATTGGAGTCAGATGATGTCCGCCGATAACCACGACACCCACAGCTCAACGTCAGATGGACCCTTAGCAGCTGAAGACGATGCGCGACTGCGGGAAGTCTTGCTGTCGTTACCCGTATCGGCAACAAGAGCAAAGCTTGAGTATCGAGTCCTGGCGAAAGTGCGCCGACGACGGCGCGTAATTCGTACAACATGCACGGCGTCACTGATCATGTTGTTAACTGCCGGCTGGTTCCTGCTTACAAGTGACAGGGATCCGCGGCAATCCAAAATCGTCGTGAAAGATCCACCATCCAGAGATTCCATCAATTCGGTGGAGGAATTCGAATTGTTCGCCTCAGCTTATCAGGGATTGGCGTCACCTGTGATTCAACTCGAAACTCTTGAGAACGAGTCTCAGGCATTGTTGAGCTATCTCAGTGCGCTCGAAGCGGTAAAGGAGAAGAAATGATGGCTTCAGTTTTACTCTGTTTCCTATCTGTCGTCAGTCCGGCAGCCGAACGAGCGGCACCTTTGGATCAGGCGCAGATTGCGAAGCTTCAGCAGATGGTCCGTCGAACACAGGACCGCAATGTAGCGTTGAAGGCGGCACTGGATGAACGGCAGCAGGAACTGATGGGCGCCTATTCACAATTTGATCTGGATGAAACTCGTATTTCCCAATTACACGAGGAGATTATCGTTCTGCAACGCAAGCTGCTGGAGAACTACCGTGATCTGCAGGTTGAATTGCGGGCCATCGTCGGCGAGCGACGCTTCGCACAATTGAAGGCACGGATCGATTTGATTCTGAAGGGCAAGAAGAAAGTGCAGGAGAGCCAATACAAACAACGTCAGGATCGATAGCCGAGTGCATGTCTCCCGGCCGAGTAAAAGTTCATTCGAGAAGACTGACCTGGGAACATCCCGCCAGTGGAAACGCGTTCAATGCAGCAAATCACGCTTGCATTTTGCATGTCCGATCTGCGGGAAAAAGACTGTTCCAGAATTGGTATCTTTTGACTGGATATGCGCGGATCGACCCACCCACAGTCTGCTTGGGAACGAAGGTCTAACTAACCCGGATTATTCACTAGCCTGCGAGTTTGGAAATTGCGCAATTGCAAACTAGCATTGGCCAACGGCCATCAATCACCGTAGCCTGGGCATCGCCCCAGGAATCGTAAGCAATTGGTCGTGTTTGGCCGAAGGCCATAATCATCGGTGGCGAAGGTCGTGTGAACATGGCCTGTGGCCAATAGAACCGTGTTTTTTAACCTCCCTGGGGCGATG
>JASLPZ010000229.1:0-11757 GCA_030744725.1 Pirellulaceae bacterium | reverse complement strand
TTTCGCTCCGCGAAAGCACGCTCCTTTCGCGGAGCGAAAGGCGACTATCGGACAGTAATTCCTCGAACGATCCTTAGCAGCAATTCGTAGGTCGGTAACAAGAAGCCAGCAACGCAGTTCCAACCGATGGTAGCCACTTGCTTTGATACTTTGCCGGAACTTGCTTCGCTTGTTCGCGGCCTACAAGTGTTGAAGAGGACTACGCATTACCTCTCGATGCGCTTCATGTAGTACTTCAGTAACTCGTCGGCAGTCAGCTTACCGTCCTCGTCTAGATCGTAGTCGCTGAATTCTTCACGCAGCGGAGTGGATTCGCCTTTGTCAAGGAAGCCGTCGTCATTCTTGTCGTACCGTTCGATTATCGACTGGACAAAAGCAGCATAGCGGTCCTGGTCGCGGGCACTTGATCGGGGCGGAGACGTTCGCGAAGGAGACGTTCGCGAAGATGGTGTTCGGGAAAATGGTGTTCGGCCGGGACTTGGTCGTCGCACGGCTGATGATCGGGACGGCGGACTCCGACGCGTCACACGCGCTTGCCCAATCTCGGACACAGTGACCTCGGATACAGTGACCAACAGCACCACGTGGTCGGTGGCTTGAGAGCTGGTGACCACCTGCTGCTCGCCAGGTCTCAGAAATAGCCCCGTCATTAGTGTGGTGGTCAGAGTCTCACCCGGCGCATCTTCATCATCGCTGGGCTCGTACCTCGACGACTCGTAGCTCAGTTCGGCAATGATATGGCCATCTCGCGTCGAGATCGTGGCGGCAATAAGTGTACCCAAATCCTGCCAAGTCGACTGCCTGGAGGATCTGCCACCGCCAAAGCTGCTGGTGCTCGTGACCACGGCCAATCGTCGACCGAATTGCACGGTCGACTTGAAATTCTCGACACTAGTGAGCGAAATGCTCTCCTCTGCCGCAATCTGATCTGATTCTCGCCACTGCCGAATCTGAGCATCGAGCTGCGCGCCACTCAGGCCTGCGGCGGAATCGGACGTAGAGTCTTTCAGTTCCAATCGTGTCAGTTCGATGACGAACGATTTGGGTGACGGCGGTTTGCTGTCTGAGGCGGCCCTGCCGGCGGGATCGTCATCCCCAAACGCATTCATGGCAGTACCAGCCAACAACATAAAAAACACGGCAATGCGGACCATGGGATGTCTCCGAAGAAGGGTGTTCTTTTTGGTCAATCACGGATCGTCATCTCAGACTATGTGATTCAACCGCCGCGATCAGAGATTGTATCACCAAAAAAATGGAAAAATGACTTCCCAATCGCTTAGCAGTGTTCGGTCTCTTGTTGTCGTCTTTCGCTCCGCGAAAGCACGTTCCTTTCGCGGAGCGAAAGGCGACGGATTCCTCGAACGATCCTTAACGCGGGACGGACGGCGGGTAGATGACCACCAGAAAGGCAACTGCTTCGCCACGTCCGATGTTCTCCAGCCGGTGCGGAACGTCGGCGGGATAGTGGGCGGAATCACCTCGCTGCAATTCGTCCTGTGAGTCGGCCGAAAGCAAGCGGACGGAACCTTTTTCGATCGTGAGAAACTCGCGAGTTCCCTCGAAATGCGGGGCGCTTACCAGGGCCCCTTTGGCCTTCAATGTCAGTTCGTAAAACTCGACGTCTTTCTCCATCTGCAATGGTGACAGCGTGCGAATCCGGCACTGGTCGTCATCACGGAACAACGAGTTGGAATCGGTGCGACGGACCACGTCGATTCTTGGTTCGGACGAATGGCCGTCCACCAGATCGCCTAAAGTGATCCCAAACGCATGGGCGATGCGGAATGCCACGCCCAGCGTCGGGTTCGCCGTGCCCCGCTCGATCTGGCTTAACATCGACCTGCTAACGCCGCTCTTTTCGGACAACGACTGCAACGTCCAGCCTTGGTTTTTCCGCATTTCGCGGACGCGCTGGCAAACGTATTCGTTGAGCGGTTCGCGCCCACCGGCATTGGGGCTGCCGTTGGTCGGAGGCCCAGCGGCGATGATCGTGGTTGGGCTGGGACGCGGCGAGGTTTTGGCGCGTGATTTGGCAGGCATACTGAATTCCGAAATAGCGGAAATGGTGTCTTGTAAAGTGGACTTCAATTGTATAGCATACGAGACAGCATTTCCACCATAGAGGATTAGCAATGAACGGCGGCTCCACGACGACTCCCACGCAAACCGACCAAGTGATGCTGGCTATCAAGAAGCTGAAGGGTGCACCCGGCTTGGACTGGTGTCCGGAAACGCCAATTCCCACGGTTGGTGCTCGCGATGTGTTGGTAGCTGTCACGCACGCTGGGATCTGCGGAACCGACCGGCATATCTATGAATGGGATGCCTGGAGCCAGAGCCGGGTCGAGGTCGGGATTACGACGGGACACGAGTTTGTGGGGCGGGTGGTTCGCGTGGGTGATGCGGTGTCGCGGGTGAAAGTTGGCGAGCGTGTGAGTGCCGAAGGGCACATTGGTTGCGACGTCTGTGAACCGTGTCGAACGGGCAACGGACACATCTGCGAAAGGGTTGACATCCTGGGAATCGACTGTGACGGCTGCTTCGCGCAGTACATTTCTGTCCCTGAAGATAATATCTGGCCGGTTCACCCTGACATTCCAGATCACATTGCAGCCGTCTTTGACCCGCTGGGCAACGCCATGCACACCGTGATGGCGGCCGGCGTTAGCGGTCGCAGCGTACTGATCACCGGTGTGGGGATTATTGGTCTGATGGCGGTCACCATTGCCAGAGCAGCCGGCGCTGCGCGGATCCTAGTGACTGATGTTGATCAACGCCGTCTGAAACTTGCCCAGCAACTCGGAGCCGACGACGTGTTCTTGGCCGACGATGTGAATTGGCCTACCGAGGTCCGGCGGTGCACGCACGATCAAGGACCGCAGGTGCTGTTGGAGATGAGCGGCCACCCCAAGGCGATTCGCCAGGGATTCTCCGCGCTGCGCAATGGCGGCACAGCAGCACTTTTGGGGCTTCCCGTTGGACCGGTCGAATTCGATCTGCCCAACGATATTATTTTCAAGGGTGCCACCGTCCTGGGAATCAACGGCCGTCGCATGTTTGAGACCTGGTACCAAGTCGAAAGCTTCGTGCTTTCTAAGCGGCTGGAACTGGAGCCTATTATTACCCACCAGATTCCAATGGCGGACTTCGAGAGGGGTTTTCAGTTGATGCAATCGGGCGAGGCGATCAAAGTTGTGCTTCGAATCCCCCACGAAACGGCAGTTGGCGATGAAGTTGCCGCTGGATCTCAGGTGACGGCGGGTTAATTCGTACAAAGGGATTGGTACACCATGTAAAAACCGCTGCAAACCAGCAACTTGAAAGCGGCATGATCTTCCTGCCGGAGAGGCCCGTCGCGATCTTCCTTTTTGGCGTCTATAATCAGGAGGCTCGTTCATTCCTTCACCATGCATAGACAGGCCTCTCATGTCGAAACCCATCGTTGACCTGCGCAGCGATACCGTCACGAAACCCTCCACGGAAATGCGCGCTGCAATCGCCGCCGCGGAAGTGGGCGACGACGTGATCGGCAATGATCCCACCGTGGCCAGACTGCAAAGGCTGACCGCGGAAATCTTGGGCAAGGAGGATTCGCTCTACATGCCGTCTGGGTCGATGACGAACCAGATCGCGGTGAGAGTGCATTGCAAACCCGGCGACGAGTTCATTTGTGAGGCGGGCTGTCACATTTACAACTACGAACAAGGCGCATTCGCACAACTGAGCGGTGTCGTGGCCAGGACCGTCGAGAGTGAAGGCGGAGTCCTGCAACTGAGCCAAGTGCAGAGCTTAATCCGTCCTGACAATGAACACCTTGTTCGCACTCGGCTGGTATGCCTGGAAAACACGCATAATCGCGGTGCTGGAAAAGTCCAACCGTACGACACCGTCGCGGAAATCTGCGCTTGGGCTCATGAGAACAGTTTGCGAACCCACTTGGATGGAGCGCGGCTGTTCAACGCCGTCGCGGCGAGCGGGATTTCGGCGGCCGACTGGTCACAGCATTTCGATACCGTCAGTGTCTGTTTTAGCAAAGGTCTGGGAGCTCCTGTCGGTTCCGCTTTGGCAGGCTCGCGCGAAGCGATCGCCGAGGCTCGCCGCCATCGCAAACTCTTTGGTGGTGGAATGCGACAGGTTGGTATCATCGCTGCCGGAGCACTGTACGCTCTGGAGAACAACCGCAAGCGGTTGGCCGATGACCATGCCAATGCTCAAACCCTGGCCGATAGCATCCGCGCCGCGGAGGGGATTTGCCTTGCATCGGCTGACGTCGATAGCAACATTGTCATCTGTCGAGTCGATCCGAAACTGGGTTCGGCAGCAGACCTTGTTGCTGCGTTAGAAGCAGAGAACGTGCTGGTGCTGGCAATCGGCCCCGATGTGATTCGCTTGGTGACCCACCTGGACGTCGACGCGGCCGGTGCGTTGAGAGCCGCCGAGGTGATCCCCCAGGTTGCCTCGCAATTGGCGGCGGGCGTTCGTCCCCCAGCGCACAACATCGCGGCCTACTAGTCGCGGGCGGGCGGGTCAGTTTTAAGCCTGGATCGATCAGGCCATCCACCTCGCTGTCTCATGGAACCTCCAGCCGGGCGACTGCGACGATGACCACGGAGAAATCGACTAATTCGTTGATGATCGCGCGGTTAGGCTGTGTCATAGGGATCGTATTGGCGTTGGTGGTGTTCTTGCTGCCGTCCGAGTGGCTGGCCGGCATGGATCCTCTGGCCCAAGTAACGGCTGCCGTTGCTACACTTATGGCCGTCTGGTGGATGACCGAGGCAGTGCCATTGCCGGTCACTTCTTTGTTACCATTGATTCTATTTCCGTTTCTGGGAGTCATGCCGTTTGATGATGCAGCGGCTCCTTTTGCGAACAAGTATGTGTTCCTGTTCATGGGCGGGTTCATGCTCGCCCGGGCGGTTGAACGATGGCAACTCCATCGAAGGATTGCGTTGTTGACTGTGCTGGCCGCAGGCACGCAACCCACTCGCCTTGTCGCCGGCTTTATGGTTGCCACGGCGCTGCTGAGCATGTGGATCAGCAATACGGCATCAACCGTCATGATGCTACCGATCGGACTGAGTTTGATTGCGTTGATCGGAGACAAGCTTCAGAGAGAAGACCAGGCCGACTCGTCAAACTTCGCCATCTGCATGATGTTGGGAATCGCTTATGCGGCCAGCATCGGTGGAGTTGCAACACTGATTGGCACGCCCACCAATGTGTTCCTTGCGGGCTTTGCACAAGATAATGATATCGAAATTGGATTTGGCCGCTGGATGGCGTTCGCCGCTCCGCTGGCCATCGTTATCTTGTTTCTTACCTGGCTGGTACTGACTCGATTCGTCTTTCCCATTCGTATCTGTCATATTCCGGGGGGGCGACAGTTAATCCGGCGCGAATTGGAAAAACTGGGGAGCATGTCACGCGGCGAATGGACTGTCCTGATTGTGTTTTCGTCGACGGCACTCGCCTGGGTGTCGCGTGGCTCGCTCGCCAAATGGTCGTTGCTGACTGAACACTTTCCACTGATCGCCAAAGTGAACGACGGTCAAATTGCGCTGGCGGCAGCAGTCCTGCTGTTCATGATTCCTGTTGACCGTTCCAAGGGCATTCGTGCCCTAGATTGGAAAACCGCCGCGACGATCCCCTGGGGTGTGCTCTTGCTGTTTGGGGGAGGATTCAGCTTGGCCAGAGCCGTCACACGCAGTGGTCTGGCGGAGTGGATCGGCGGTAACGTGGCACTGTTGGATGATGCGCCTCCGCTGGCCATCATCATTGGCGTTACGGTGATGATCGTCTTCTTGACCGAGTTGACCAGTAACACACCGACCGTAGCGGCGTTTCTGCCAATTCTACATAGTGTGGCCCAAGGGATTGGGATCGACCCAATGCTGCTACTGGTGCCCGCGACAGTTGCTGCTTCGTGCGCTTTCATGCTACCGGTGGCCACGCCTCCCAATGCGATTGTGTTTGGGAGCGGCCACATCTCAATTCAGTCGATGGTCAAGGCGGGCGTCTGGCTGAACCTGCTGGCGATTATCCTGGTCGTCGCCTGGATGCAGCTGTTTGGTTTGCGCGTCTTCGAAATCAATTGATCGGGAGACGAGGCACCTACTCAGAATGGTGAGCTGGTAGTAGGGAGTCTCTTTCGGCCATCGATATCCGCCAGTCGTTAGTCGTTGTCCGAAAAAGACTCCCGACCCCTTCCGGGCTAACACCATTGATGGGCAGAGGGGCTAGCAGAAAAAAACGCCCGGTCTTGCCGGGCGATTGGTGTTCAACCGATTTTGCGTGGCATTCACGCCGAAGGTCGGCGGAAATGCTGGTAACTGATGATCACGTCGTACAGATCAGAAGAGATCGAAATCTCGTCGTCACTGAAGTCTTCGAGCCAGGTGCGTTTGCTATGCACGGCGTCCGCGAGCAATGGAAAAATCTCACAAAGCGGTACTGTGACTTGATCAGGTTGGTGCGATCGTGACACTGCTGCGTCACTGTCCAGAGGTTCGCAAAAGATCCGCAGTCTTGGTTGAGCCATACCGATCGACCTTCTTTCAAAAACGAAACGACTGATGAATACCGATGGATTCACCCCCCTATACGCAGCTGCTGCGCATCTCGCTTCCGTGGACGTGTATCGGCAATAATGACTCTATGGGTTTGACTTATTTTGGTAAGAATTCCGAAATTCTCGTTCGTGTTCTTAAACACGGCCATCGGCGCTGCAAAATCGATCATCATTCCGCCGAGCTCACTGGAAAAATAGGAGTGTTGCGCGGTATCGATAATCCTTGACAATAAATCCCATACCGCCTAGATTTCGACGCTAGTGCGTGTCGCACCGACGTCCGTAGCGCTTTGTTTCATGAGTCCAAACGGCGAATAGCCGCTACAGTGAATCGGCACGCGCTCTAGAAGTCGCAGTCGTGGATGCGTTTACCGTAAGTCTGTCCATTCATCGAACGCTATGCTCTCACCCACTCATATTGATATTGCGCAACTGGCAGCAATGCTGGCACTACCAGTGGATCGAGTCGACAGCACCCTACGGCTACTAGACGAAGGCAACACGAGTTCGTTCATCGCGCGCTACCGCAAAGACGCGACAGGCGGGATCGGGGAAACGAAGGTCCGCGAAATCCGGCGTCTGGCGAACAAGCTGCGTTCCCTTGAAGACCGCAAAGGGACGATTTGCAAGTCGATTGAAACGCGCGGCTTGCTGACCGTCGAGTTATCCGCTGCGATCCAGTCCGCTGCTTCGGCAAAGGACCTGGAAGATCTCTATCTGCCATTCAAAGCGCGCAAAC
This sequence comes from Pirellulaceae bacterium, assembly GCA_030744725.1. Taxonomy (GTDB): domain Bacteria; phylum Planctomycetota; class Planctomycetia; order Pirellulales; family Pirellulaceae; genus ARS98. The sequence continues at coordinate 4,444 of JASLPZ010000229.1, read as the reverse complement.
AGACGATGGCAACCATTGCCCGTCAACGCGGTCTTGAGACTTTGGCGCGTGAGATTTTGGGCGGGACCTTGTCAGAAGCGGATCTCTCTGCACGCCTGGTGGCCCATGCCAGTGACGCTGCCGGCCCGTCTTCACCAGACGATGCCCTCGCCGGTGCGGGGCACATTGTCGCCGAATGGTATAGTGATCGCGCCGACGTGCGCTCCTGTTTGCGAAAACTGATTCGAGAAAACGGTCGGATCGTCTGCAATCGTGTGGAGTCGGACGGTTCGACGAAGGGCGCGGCCAATCAGAAGCAGCGACAGAAACTCGAGAAGGCGTATCGAGACTATTTCACTTTTAGCGAGTCTGTACGAGCGATTCCGCCACACCGCATTCTGGCAATCAACCGCGGGGAGCGGTCGAAGGTCCTCCGCGTGCGGATGGACATCGACTTGGCTGCGATGCAAGAAGCGGTCGAACAACGCCTGCTTCCCGCCGAACATCCTCAAGCGGAATTCTTGCATCGGTGCGTCAGTGACGCACTTCAGCGCCTGATTTTGCCCAGTCTCGAACGTGAATGTCGGCGCGAACTGACGGAAAAAGCGGAAGAGCGCGCCATCGAGGTGTTCGCGTGCAATCTGCGTAACCTATTGTTGCAACCACCAGTCCGAGGACACCGGATCGTGGCGATCGCAGCGGGTTACCGTAGTGGTTGCAAGCTGGCCGCCGTTGACGAATTTGGCAACGTCCTCGATCACGATCTGATTCACGTTATCGGCGACGCCCAGCGCCGTGTTGCGGGGCGACAGATTCTGGTGAATATGATACGTGAGCATCAGATCTCCGTCATTGCAATTGGAAACGGCAATGCGTGCCGCCAGGCGGAGCAACTTGTTGCCGATGTGATCGCGACAGAACTGGCTGACTTGGATCTCGTCTACACGATCGTCAATGAGGCCGGTGCCAGCGTCTATTCGACCAGCATGGTGGGCGTGGAGGAACTTCCGCAGTTTGACGTGGAACTGCGCAGCGCGATCTCAATCGGTCGGCGACTCCTCGACCCGCTCTCGGAACTCGTCAAGATCAGCCCGGCCAACATTGGTGTTGGGCTCTATCAGCACGATCTGAAAGCGCGCAATCTACAAGAATCGCTCGATGCCGTCGTGGCTGCCTGCGTGAATTATGTCAGTGTGGATGTCAACACTGCCAGCCCTGCCTTACTCAGATATGTGTCGGGACTAAACCAACTATCGGCCCGTAGTTTGTACGAATACCGTTGCAAGAATGGTCCGTTTTGTAACCGTGAACAGTTTCAGGACGTACCGACGTTTGGCGACGTTGCCTACGTACAGGCGGCTGGCTTTCTGAAGATCAATGACGGCGACAATCCGCTCGACGCCACCTTGATCCATCCCGAAAGTTACGAGATTGCCGGCAGAATCCTGGAACGTCTTGGTGTCCAAGCCGATCAACCCGCGCCGGCAACGGCAGATTCGTCGAAGGCTGATGCACCGTCGAGCAGTGCCTTGGATCTGTCAGAGCCCCTAACAGGGTTGGACATTTCCGCCTTGGCAGTCGAATTTGGAATTGGCGAGATGTTGCTGACGGACATCTTGTCAGCGCTCACCAAACCACGACGCGATCCACGTGAAGACCTCCCTTCTCCGGTTTTCCGTCGCAGTATCATGAAGTTGGTCGACTTGAAGCCCGGGATGGAATTGCAGGGAACGGTACTGAACGTCGTCGATTTTGGTGCATTCGTCGATATCGGTATTTCTGATAACGCCTTGGTTCACATCAGCCGATTGGTCGACCGCTTTGTGGAAGATCCGCACGAAGTTGTCGGTGTGGGCGATGTCTTGCGGGTGTGGGTGCTCGGAATAGAAAAGGACCGGCGCCGCGTTTCGCTGACTGCCATTGACCCCAACGCCCAGCCCCCGGCGGCGCAACAAGCAACCAGCGAAACGACACCGGCTGCGAAGAAGAAGGGGGCGCCTCCACCACGTCCGCACATCAAGCAAATGGTCAAAAGCGGTGGCGCGAAACGCACGTCTCGTGGAAAGACCAGCAAGCCACCGTCCCGCCCTGTCACTCCTCTAACCGAAGGCATGGTGGCGGGAACGGAACCTTTGCGCTCCTTTGCGGATTTACAACAGTTCCTCTCAGCAAGTCAGCCGAAGAATGACGTCAGTGACGAATCCGCGGGCGATTAACGGTCGCGGCGCGGCGTGGTACACTTGTTGACAGTGGCAAGATTGCCGCGCGCCCCTCGATATGATCTCAATGCTCGGTCTGGAACCGCCAACCCATGAATTTCAACGAACGACTCCAAAAAGCGATCCAGCGAGGTCAACGGCGCAGCGATGATAAGGCGCGGCTGGCAAAAGAGAAACAACTTTCCGAAGACGAGCTGAAACGGTTGCACACGCGGTACCGGTTACAGCTTTCAGAGCATATCGAAAGCTGCCTCAAGAATCTGCCCTCGCATTTTCCGGGATTTGACTACCAAACAGTATTTGGCGAGCGAGGATGGGGTGCCAGTTGCAGTCGCGATGACATTCGGATGTCGTCTGGTCGACGTAACAACGACTACAGCCGCCTCGAAATGACGATCCGCCCCTATTCTGAATCCCATGTCGTCGACCTGGCGACCAAAGGGACGATCCGCAACAAAGAAGTCTTCAGTCGCAACCATTTCGAGAAGATCGAAGACGCTGATGACGCGAAGTTCATCGAGTTGATTGACCTGTGGATCTTGGAATACGCGGAACTCTACGCGGCCAAGAATTAGCAGCCCGCTGTATAATTGCGAAGCGTGGTACGATTCACGGAAGACGACGGGCCGATTACACGATCACGCTGGTCAACTCTTGAAAGCGCGGATCCGAACGGATCGGATCGAAATCATGTTCGTCACCAATAAGATCGCGATAATCGGGATCGATCGAGAAGGCTCGGGAGAGATATTCAAGCGCCAGCTTGACGTTGTTCGCCAAGCTCCAATAGCAAGCCAGATTATAGTAGACGATCGCTTCACCCGGTTCGAACGCGAGGGCTTCTTCGAGCGACTGAATTGCCATGTCGAGTTTGCCGACGCGCTTGTGGCACCATCCCAGGGCCAGCCAAATATGCAAGTTTTCGTTGTCTAACTCCGCAGCCGACTCGAAATACTCAATCGCCTCCGGGAACCTCTCCATGACCCGCAGAGCCTGCCCTTGCAGGTAGCTGCAGCGCGACTTATTCGACCGACTACGGTCGACTTGCGCTAACGCACTGAGCGCCCGCTGGGCGAGACGGTTCCGGACCGATTCCGAAAGCGGCAGTTGGTCCGCGCACGCCATCGCCAAGTCGAGATAGCCTTCTGCTTCTCGCAGAATCTGCTCGCGTCGTATGTGCATGAAGCTGGTCACTTTTGCCTCGCTCTCATAAGTCGAGCGAACATTGAATCGTCTGTTTCATATTCTACCCGGCAAACTCAGTCGGCGCAACGATCTGGCCGCTGAGAAACCAAAAACTCATCCCAAAAAGTAATAACTGCAAGCTACAATCCGAATGGATCGATCATTCTGCAAAACTTGGCAAGTCGCCGAATCGACATGAATAACCAGATTCCTTTCCCCAACCAAGTCGGGTCGCCAATCGACGTCCTTCCGAAAATTCTAATTCAGAACATGCGAGGTATCTACTGAGTTCTTGACTTTGGCCAGCGGTAACTTTGACCGCCGCGAGAAAACACTTGACATTCTCACTCTCATCAGGTTGTGTTGGCGCGTGCGACGCTGGACACTTAGTGTGGAACACAGTCGTTATTGATCTACTGCTGCTTAGCGGAGAATCAATGCCGCAATCAGCACGGCAACCATGACGGCACCGACCCCGATCTTTCCCAAGGTACCGGCGAGCCTGCTCCAAAAAGCGGCGTTGCCAATTCGCAAGGCCTCTTCCATGTCACGGCCCTTCCATTGTTCGCCCATCACCGCACCGACCAAGGCGCCCAGGCTGGCGAAGAATAGAACGCCAATCACGAAACCGACCACAGGGATCGGAATGAGGGCACCCACGGGGATTCCCACGAAACCACCGATCAACGACCCGAGCAGCGACAAAGCCGCTCCGCGCTTGCTGCCGCCGGCGCTGGTTGCCCCGACGGCACCCGCGGCAAACTCGATCAACTCTCCCAACAGGGCTAGGATCAACAGAACAACTACCACTATCCAGCCGACGTCTGCGCGCAAGTCATCAGCGACGAGATACGAGTACAGCGCCGCCAAACCGGCGACCATCCAGTTGCCCGGCAGGCCGGCAATGTTGACCGCCCAACAGATAACGACAGCCAGCAAGAACAGCAAAGCCCAGATGACTTCAAACATCGGTTCAACAAATTCGGCTCTTCGGAGGAATTAGTGGGTGAATGGGGTGTTTGTGGTGGCGTTCTGTTGTAGAGCCCCTCGGGAATCTGAAC
>JASLPZ010000228.1:0-11814 GCA_030744725.1 Pirellulaceae bacterium | reverse complement strand
GTCTCCTTGCCTCCGACCTCGACATTCTTTTGAAGGTGGAACAGCGCGATGGCACCGCTTTTCAGTCGCAGGAAGTTGACCTCCATCACGTTGCACTTGCCGTCGTTCTCGACGAGAGTGTACTTGTCACCCCACGTTCGCCCGCTATCGTCTGAGATGCGCCCGACGATCCGCGCCGCACCGTCATCCGCCCCGTCGCTGGCATAGAACTCTGTCCATCCTAGCAGCAGCCGTCCGTTCCGCAATTCGATAATGTCCGACTCGCTATTGCGAGGGTTCTCCGCCGTCGCCGGCGCAACCACAAGCCGGAAGACGTCATTCGTGTCCACCTGTGCACTTACTTCGGCGATGCCCATGATCAGTACCGTAAGTGCGAGCCCGGTTCGGACCAACAGACGGATTGTCCAATCGTACTTCACCGACTTGCCGTCGTTGCATCCCATGATGTCCCCTTTGATTCCATTCCGCGAAATGAAGGTTGCTATCGTTTGAGGATCGCTTCTATCGACGATTTGATCAAACCGTGCAGATGCTTCGACGAGCAACGATTTCGCCGCCCAGAAGCCACGTCGAGCCACCCACCAGCAACAGGATCGCAAGGTCTCCGATCGGGAAATTCCCACTCTGCAGGATTTGAGCTGGCTGATAGTACTCCATGACACCCAAGAATGCGAGTTGTTTGGCAGGCTCCCAGAATTGGGCGACAAAGTTCAGCAGAAATGACGCCAACACGATGCCAAAGACAATCGCCATGGCGCGGCCCCGCCGATCGCTAAGCGCTGACACTAGAAAGGCGATCCCACCTACTGCCACGTAGACACCGTACAGGTTCGCCATCACCAGCCCGGCGCGAAGTAGTTCCGGCCGCATTTCTTCGGGCATCGCCGGCGCGGCGATACGGTGGCCCAGTAAACCCATGGCAAGAATCAGGACACCGGAGACCAGCCACACGATGGATTCGCAGACGTACACAGCTCGCCGGGATACCGGCAGGCCCAATAAGACATCGATTGTGCCGCGGTCAATTTCACCGGCAGGCATTCGCGTACACAAGGTGATTTCATGAGCCCATACCAAAGCCAACACAACGGGGTGAACCCATAGAAAGGCCTGCATCGTGCGGGCGGTAATCTCGTCGCCCAGCTCCGTTCCCAGCAAGGCGGTGAGCATCGATCTCATAAAAGGAAGGTGGTCGAACATGCCACCCAAACCCTGCTGGATCTGCGGCAGGACGTGCGTCAGTAGCACATTGACGACCAATAACGCGCAGCCAAACAACAACGTCGGCAGCCAGACCTCGTGCAGCGTCTTGGTAAGCAGTCCGCGCATCATTGTGGCTCCAACGATGACTCATAAAACTTGCGAAACAAGCTCTCCAGATCGGGCTGGCTAATGCTGATGTCTTCAATCGACTGTTGGCCAGCCCAACAGATCAGCGGTGGAGTGGGGCCCGCGAGTTCACAGCAGCATTGGCATCCATCTCGCCGATTGAGTTTCAAGAAATCTGGTAGCTGGACGCGAGCAGCCGTTTCTCTGTCTGGGAAAACAAGCTCGACTATCCGACGTGCACGGCCACGCAATGATTCAAGTGTTTCGTCGGCGATGATGTGTCCCTGGCGAACGATCGCGACACGGTCGCATAGGCTTTCGACTTCACTGAGTGTGTGACTGGAAAAGAACACCGTGTGCCCAGCGGCCCTGAGTTCTCGCAGATGATTGGCCAACTCGGCTTGCATCAGGGGATCGAGCCCGGCTGTCGGTTCATCCAGAATGAGCAAACGCGGCTTATGAACCAACGCCATAACAAGCCCTAACTTCTGGCGCATCCCCCGCGACATCTTTCGCACGCGCAGATCCATCTCGAGCTGAAATCTATCGGCCAAATCTGCCCCCTCCTCGCGCAGATCAGCATTGCGAACTCGTCCGATTATTTTGAGTGCCGTTTGGCCAGTGAGCCATGGATACAGTCGCAGGTCGCCTGGCAAATAGCCGACTTCTCTCTTGATCCGAGGACTCTCGAGCCAGCAATCCAACCCGCAGATGCTCGCGCGACCCAGGGTGGGTCGTAGAAAGCCCAGTAGTAAACGGATGGTGGTTGTCTTACCGGCTCCGTTGGGTCCGAGAAATCCGAAGATTTCTCCTTCTCCTATTTCAAGATTGACGGCATCGATGCCCACCCTCTTGCCGTAATTTCGCGACAACAATTCCGTCGTGATAATACTCATCATAATACCTTCCACCAACCCTTTCGAGGGAAGACTGATTCTAGCCGTTTTGATGGGCCAGGTCGGCGCTGCGCCGACCAACCTACGGTCGGTGCCCGCCTGGGCTGATCTGTTTCGGCCCCTATGGGGCAAGAACTTGTGTAAACCAACGAGGTCTCCTGACCGGCCCACTGGCTGACCGCAGGTCGCCCTTGATCACCGGAATGTGCAGTCGCGTGGGTGGTCTCGGTCGTGAGACCGAGACACAACAGGGCACGCCGCAAGACTGCGCGACTGCTGGCGGGCAGATACGGCCTGCGACGCGACACCCTGCCAAATCGTTCACCAGTCACCTCGATTTTACGCATCCCGATAAGGATTTGGTAATTTTGGCGTCCCCCGGGGTTGAGCCGTTATCGACGGGCTCGTTACGATGGACGGTCGTCTCGTCAGACTGCACTGTGCCATGATGCCAGCGCGTACACTGAAGAACAGATGGGCAACCAAGAACACTGAACTGGAGGACGCTCCCGATGGCTTCACTCGTCGTCCAGCAAGGCGAGAAACGGACTTCTTATGACCTGCAGGGCGGGCAGAATCTCGTTGGCCGCCATCCTGATTGCCGGATCTCCATCGTACAGGCTAGCGTATCTGGAAAACACGCGATGATCACCGGCAAGGACGGTCAGTTCTTTCTTGAAGATGCCGGTAGCCGCAATGGGACATTTGTCAACAAAAAACGAGTGGAGGCACGCGTCAAACTGAGTCACAACGACATGATTCAGTTTGGAGACGCCATCTCCAAGTTTGACGATCCGAGTGCGGCTGCTGCAACGCCTTCGCCGGCGACCGCACGAGCGCCTGCACAACGACCGTCGTCTGCCACCATAAATATTCTATCGGCGGGAACCCTCACCAGTGAACTGCTCTCAGTCGCGCTGAACGACGACACGGAGGCAGACAGCAATATCGTCGGCGAAGTCAGATCCGATGGCCGCTTTGGTGGTTTGGATGTGAACCCCGAAGCCAAACTCAAGGCGGTGCTCGAAATCACCAACAGCCTGGCGGGTACGGTCGACTTGGACACGATCTTGCCGAGAATCCTTGATACGTTGTTCGGCATCTTTCGCTACGCCGACCGCGGCTGCATTCTTTTGCGCGAGAGCAACAGTGCGGAAATGGTGCCCCGCGCGATGAAACATCGCCGCGAAGGAGAGGACGCCAGCGTCCGGCTCAGCCGCACTATTGTCAACAAGGTCCTCGAGCAAAAGATGGGTGTGATGTCGGCCGACGCTGCGATGGATTCTGAGTTTTCGGCCAGTGAATCGATTGCCGACCTGAAGATCCGCTCGATGATGTGCGTCCCGTTGCTGGGACTCGACGGCGAATCGATTGGCATCTTGAGTATCGACTCGCAAAACCCTCTGGGACAATTTACTCAGGAAGACTTGGACATCCTGATGACGGTCGCTGGTCAGGCTGCTCTTTCCTACGAGAATGCACGGTTGATGAGGGCGTTTTCCGAAAAGCAGAAAGCTGACAATGAGTTGGCAATCGCCGAGTCAATACAACGCTCGTTGCTGCCGGCGGAAATGCCCGAAGTGGACGGTTACCAGTTTTTCGCCTCGTATGATGCCGCCCAAGCTGTCGGCGGCGACTACTACGACTGGTTTGATTTTGGGGACGGAAAAATTTGCCTCTCATTCGGCGACATCGCGGGAAAAGGTGTTCCCGGTGCCATCATTATGGGACGCATGAACAGCTGTGTGCAGAGCACCCTCCGCCACGTGCGTGAAGTTGTTCCAGCAATCTGTTCCATCAACGAACACATGTGCGACACCAATGTGGAAGGCCGTTTTGTGACCTACGTGTTGGCGATCGTAGACACGAAGAACCACACCGTCGAATTGGCCAACGCCGGACATATGGCACCAATCATTCGACGAGCGAATGGATCGGTCGAACAGTTTGACGAAGAGATCATTGGAACACCCGTCGGTGTCCTGGAAGATTATCCGTACGAATCAGAGATACGAAGCCTCGAACCGGGTGACATGGTCGTCATTTATACTGATGGCGTCGATGAAGCGATGAACTACCAGGACGAGTTTTATGGTGGCGAACGACTGCTCCAATTCGTCAAGGATGGAACACCCGAGGCTCGGGTGCTGGGTGAGTCATTGTTGGCCGACGTTCGAAAACACGCCGGTGGCCGGCCACAAAACGACGATATCACGATTATGACATTCGGTCGTAACCCCAAATAGCATTTGTAGGCCTGAACAATTTCAATGAGGTGACGTAAGTAGTGTCCGATCTTTTACTGTCGTCTTTCGCTCCGCGAAAGCACGCCCCTTTCGCGGAGCGAAAGGCGACTATCGGACAGTAGTTCCTCGAACGATCCTAAGTCGAATGGTGACGGGGTCGGCCATGCTAGGCGGATAACGCCAGTGCCTTCTCCAACTCGCCTCTTCCGTATAGGGATCCGTCACGGTGATCGACTTCCGATTTCTCTGTCTGTTTGCGATTGCCATTGGTTCCACCTCGTTGACTCGGGCACAGCCAGAAACAAAGCCGCCCGCGCCGGCCGAGCAAGTTTCGGACCAACACGCAGAGAACATGGCTAAGAGCCGGGAACAGTTCAAGAAACATGTGCGACCAATTCTGATTGGCCGGTGTGTCAAATGCCACGGCGGTGAAGAGACGGAAGGCGAATTCGATCTGACGACCAGAAAGTTACTGCTCCGCGGTGGCCCTGAGGGCGTCGCGGTCGTCCCTGGAAAAGGAAAGGAAAGCCGTCTGGTAAAGCTGGTGGCGCATCTTGAAGAGCCCTTTATGCCGGAAGATGGCGCGAAGATGACGGAAGTCGCCGTTAAGCACTTGATCGATTGGATCGACCTCGGGGCCGCTTATGACAAACCACTATCAGTCCGCGACGAAGATCCGCTCGCTTGGACCCACCACCAAATCGACAACAGCCGGCGCGATTTCTGGTCGTTCCAGCCACTGTCCAAGTCGCTGCCACCCGCCGTCGACTCGCCGTGGATCCGCAACGACATCGATCGCTTTATTCTTGCGCGTCAACAAGCCGGCGACGTGACGGCCAACCCGTCGGCGGACAGGCGAACTTTGATCCGACGTGCGACAATGGATTTGACAGGCCTTCCTCCCACACCGGAGGAAGTCGCCGCGCTGGTCGCTGACGCCGATCCGCTGGCCTATGACAAGCTAATCGACCAGTTGCTCGACAGCCCTCAGTATGGCGAGCGATGGGCACGGCATTGGCTGGATATTGCCAGGTTTGCAGAGAGTCACGGATTTGAACAAGACTACGATCGGCCGCACGCCTACCATTACCGCGACTTCGTCATCAAAGCGTTCAACCAAGACATGCCGTTTGACCAGTTCGTGCGTTGGCAGTTGGCTGGTGACGAGATTGCTCCAACCGATCCGTTGGCGATGATGGCAACTGGTTTTCTGGGTGCCGGCGTATTTCCCACGCAACTGACAGAAAACGAATTCGAACCCGCTCGTTACGATGAACTGGACGACATGGTCGGAACGGTTGGCACTGCAATGCTTGGACTGACAGTGAGCTGTGCACGTTGTCACGACCACAAATTCGACCCGATCCCGAGGCGCGATTACTACCGCATGGTCGCTGCCTTCTCCCGGGCGATTCGCAGCAACGTCGAACTCGACTTGAACGAAAAAGCCACGCAGGCGGCGTTGCAAGTCTGGCAGAACGAACACGCACCACTGGTCGCGAAGCTCGACAAATTCTCGAAGGAAGAACTTCCAGAACGCTTTCTCGCGTGGATAGACGACCGCAAGCAGGAGCCGTTGGCCCTCCCCAACTGGATTATCCTGGATCTGATCGATTATCAGTCCGCGGGAGGTGCCACGTTCACACGGCAGGATGACGGTTCGCTGTTGGCAACTGGAAAGAACCCGGAATTCGACACGTACACGTTCGTTGCTGAGACCCATCTGACGGGTATCAAGGCCATCCGACTTGAAGCCTTGGCAGACAAGTCGATGGCCAAAGGCGGACCTGGCCGTGCCTCCAACGGCAACATGGGACTCGGGAATCTGATTGTGACTGCTACGCCCCTCAGTGGCGACGCGCCAGCCAAGACAGTCTCCTTGCGGGATCCTCGCGCCACTTTCCAGCAGAACGACGGCAACCTCTCGATCGCGGCATCGATCGACACAGACAAGAAAACAGGTTGGGCCATCGACCCGCAGTTCGGTAAGGACCACGCAGCCGTGTTTTCGACATCGGAAGACATTGGATTTTCTGGTGGAACACGGCTGACGATCACGTTGGAATTCAACGTGAACAACAAACACAACATCGGCCGTCCGCGTCTGGCGATCAGCACGTCGTCAGAACCCGCACAACTGGATGGCGAAACTGCACCTCAACAGACGATCGAGCTGGTCGCCGCGATCCGTGAAGGTGGCGCACAACCAGATCCTGATCAGCAAAAGAAACTGTTGCGATGGTATCGCACACTGGATCCGCAGTGGCGTGCCTTGAGCGATGCTGTCACACAGCACGCGCAGAAAAAGCCGCAACCGCAGTTGACGCGAGTCATGGTTGTCAGCGAAGGGGTCAAGCCGATTCCCCACCATGCCGATGGGCGTGGTTTTCCGCATTTTTACACGGAGTCGTTTTTTCTCAAACGGGGCGACACCACACAAAAACTCGGGCCTGCGTCGCCGGGTTTCTTGCAGGTGCTAATGCCGGCGGCTGCCGCGAATTCCTCTGCACCGCTGGAGACACCATGGCTTGTGCCTCCCGCCGACAACACAAAGACATCGAATCGACGCCACGCCTTGGCCAATTGGATCACGGACACGGAACAAGGTGCCGGTCACTTAGCCGCGCGTGTCATCGTAAACCGTCTGTGGCAACATCACCTGGGCCGTGGCATCGTGTCGACTCCGAACGATTTTGGTTTCCAAGGCGAGCGGCCGACCCACCCGGATTTGCTGGATTGGCTTGCCGGAGAACTGATCGACAATGGCTGGCGTCTGAAACCGCTGCACAAGTTGATCATGACCAGCGCCGTGTATCGGGAGACGACCGAACATATTGCCGACCAAGCGAAGGTTGATCCGCAGAATCGGTGGTGGTGGAAACGACAGGCCCGTCGGCTCGAAGCAGAGGTCATTCGAGACCAGATGCTGGCGGTTAGCGGCCAACTGGATTCAACCATGTTTGGTCCCGGCACGCTCGATGCCAACATGAAACGCCGCAGCATTTACTTCATGATCAAGCGGAGTCGCTTGGTTCCGATGATGCAGATCTTCGATTCGCCGGAACCGTTAGTCAGTGTCGGGGATCGACCACGTACCACAATCGCACCGCAAGCCTTGCTGTTCATGAACAATGCACAAGTGCGTGGTTACGCCGATGGTTTTTCAGAACGAATTGCCGAGCCTGCGAATCGTTCGTTGGCGGACGCCGTGACGCAAGGCTACTTATTAGCGCTCGCACGGCAGCCGGAAACAGCAGAACGTGACGCCGGCGTGCAATTCATCGAACGTCAGATCACGTCCTATGCAGACCAAGACAACCCGCGTGCCAAGCATCTTGCTTTGACAGACTTCTGTCAGGTCTTGATGAGCCTGAACGAGTTTGTCTTTGTCGAATAATTGGCCCACGAACGACTTCGTCGTAGCCGTGTGCAGCCCGTGCGTGGCCAAACGATTACCGTATCGAAGAACAGCAGGCGACCCATGACCAATTCAACGACCGACACACTACACTTGGATCGCCGTGAGCTCTTAAGACGCGCAGGTTGCGGCGCAGGCTTACTGGGGCTCGCCGCATTGTTGCGCGACGAGGGTCTTTTGGCGCAAGATATCGCAACGGAGGCCGGCAGCGATCCATTGGCCCCCAAGCCTTCACACTTTCCGGCCTCTGCCAAGAACGTCATTTGGTTTTTCGTCAACGGTGGCCCCAGCCATGTCGATACGTGGGACTACAAGCCGGAATTAGAAAGACGCGACGGCCAATCGCTGGAGGGCTTCGATCGCTTCACTGGCTTCTTTGCAAATGCTGTGGGCGGGTTGATGAAGTCACCGTTTAAGTTCTCGCAACATGGCGAAAGTGGCAAGTGGGTCTCCGAGATTTTCCCTCAGCTATCCCAACATGTAGACAAGATGGCCTTCATCCATTCGGGCTTCACTGAATCGAACAACCACAGCCCAGCGCTGTTCAAAATGAACACCGGCTTTACGCAAATGGGATACCCTTGTACCGGTTCCTGGGTGACTTACGGGCTGGGTAGCGAAAGCCGCGACCTGCCGGCGTTCATCGTAATGTCCGATCCCAAGGGCCGCGGACTTCCCAAGGGGTACTCGACGAACTGGGGTGCCGGTTTCTTGCCCAGCGTTTATCAAGGGAGTTGGCTCAAGCCGACAGGCGAACCGATCGACAACCTCAAGCCCCCTTCCGATCTGACTCCGACCCGGCAACGTGCGCAATTGGATCTGCTGGCCCATCTGAACGAGCGACACGCCGCGCAACACCCCAATGAAAAAGATCTGGTTGCACGAATCAAAAGCTTCGAGCTAGCCTATCGTATGCAAACTGCTGCCCCCGAGGCGCTGGCCGTCGAGCAAGAACCGGAACACATTCAACGACTCTATGGCTTGGATGACGATCAGTGCAGCCATATTGCCAAGCAGTGCTTGATCGCGCGTCGGATGGTCGAACGCGGCACGCGATTCGTTCAAATCTACTCGGGCGGCATGGAGAACCAACGCAGTTGGGATGGGCACAATGACATCCGAGGCAACCATCAAGGCTTCGCTAATGAAACCGACAAGCCGATCGCCGGACTGTTATCCGACCTTCAACAACGTGGGTTGCTCGACGAAACGCTGATCGTTTGGGGTGGCGAATTCGGTCGGCTACCCGTCGCACAAAAGGCGGCCAAGCCCGGTCGCGATCACAACCCACACGCGTTTACCTACTGGTTCGCGGGTGGAGGCACCAAGGGTGGCACCTCGTATGGGGAGACAGACGGAATTGGTCATCGGGCAACGGTGGATCGCGTTAGCGTGCACGATCTTCACGCGACCATCCTGTACTTGTTGGGTCTGGAACATAAACGACTCACCTATCGACACAATGGGCGAGATTTTCGCCTGACCGATGTCGAGGGGCTAGTCATACACGACATCATTGCCTAACGCGGCTCACGTCGAGCGTGGCGAAAAATGATACAGAACGATGCCACTGGCAACGGCGGCATTGAGCGAGTCAACGCCGGACTGAAGTGGAATCGTTACCTTTCGCTGGCAGAGGCTGACGGTCTCGTCGGACAAACCGAAGCCCTCGTTTCCAATCACCAGACCGATTCGCTCTATCCGTTCCACTCGGGATAACAGCTCGGCGTCTTCATCCAGAACGGTCGCCACCAACGTTACGTTGTGCAGGTCAGTCAGTCGCCGCAAGTCTGCTGCAAAACTCTGTGACGTGGCAATCGCCAACTTGAAGACCGCACCCATCGATACGCGGAGCACTCGCCGCGAAAACGGATCCGCGCATCCAGGACCTAGCAAGACGGCAGTGGCACCGAAAGCCGCGCAGTTTCGCAGAACGCCACCCAGATTCGCTGGATCACCAACCTGGCTGCAGACAACCAGCAGGGTCGAGGTCTGCACGACGGGCACAAATTCGTCGATGGCTGGCAGTGGACAACGTAGCCCGCATGCCAGCACACCACGATGAAATCTGAATCCGACAAGCTGATCGATTGTCCCCGACGGCAGTACAAGAACAGTGGTTCGCTCGTCGACTTCCCGCGGCAATTTTGGAACGCGCGCGGCATCCGTCAAAATCGACTCCGTCGTTAGCGTGCTTGCCAGCAGCCGTTCGACCAGGAATCGACCTTCAACAATGAAGCGTCTGCCATCACTCCGTGCGGGTCGGCTTGACAAGTCCCGATAGGGTGCGAGCCGTTGATCTTCGCTAGAATCCAAATGAACAACCACCATATTTTATCCGCGGACTTCCGCGTCGCCCAGAAAACGTTGATAATCACACGAGGGTGCCAACGGCTACGATGATAATCTCCAGTGCCGGGCCCAATGGATCAAGCACCCTTGCGTCGCTGGCCGGTCAACGAATCGCTGTAACAACCCCGCGTCCCCAACATCGCCTGCGTGAAACGACAATGCCATTTCTGAAAGCACGTCGGCAAGCGCTAAATGGTCCGCGAGTGGCTCTTTCGAAACATCGATTTCGAGACATCGATGCTTGCCCGTTGCTACAAGACAGTGTCATTACGTCTTTTATGAGGTATACAGGATGCGCAGATTCTTATTTCTCGTCGTCGCTTTCACACTGCTCGACGGTTTCACAGCAGCGGCGAAGGAGCCTGCGAATTCGTCGAGCTGGAGGCACTTTCCCGGTCAGAGGAGTGGTGAGTTCCCGATTGCTGTTTGGTTACAGTCTCCGCGGAGGGCGAAAGAGTACCGGGCTGCGGGGATCAATCTGTATATCGGACTCTGGAAGGGGCCGACGGAGGAGCAGCTTGATGCGTTGGCGCAAGCGGGCATGCCCGTTGTCTGCCACCAGAACGAGGTTGGGTTAAAGCACATCGACGATCCGAACATCGTCGGCTGGATGCATGGAGATGAACCGGACAACGCCCAGTCACGCGGAAAGGGACAAGGCTACGGCCCGCCGATTCCGCCGGAGACAGTTCGTAAGCAGTATGACACGCTTCGCAGGCAGGATCCGTCCCGCCCGGTGCTATTGAACCTGGGGCAGGGCGTGGCCTGGGATGGCTGGCGCGGGCGGGGTGTCCGCAGCAATCATCCCGAAGACTATCCGCAGTACGCGCGCGGGGCGGACTACGTCTCGTTCGACATCTATCCAGCGGCGCATAAGTCGCCCGATGTCGCTGGCAAACTGTGGTATGTTGCTCAGGGGGTCGAACGGCTCAAAACATGGGCTGGGGCGAATAAGCCCGTCTGGTGTTGCATCGAGTGCACACACATCAACAACCCCCAGCGGAAAGCCACCCCGCACGAAGTTGAAGCGGAAGTTTGGATGGCGATCATTCACGGGGCGGAAGGACTGATCTACTTCTCGCACCAGTTCAAACCGCGGTTCATTGAAGCGGGAATGCTGGCCGATGCCGAGATGACGTCTGCCGTGACGCGAATCAATCAGCAGATTCAGAAACTGGCAGGACCGTTGCGCACGCCGACGATCAATGAGGCGATTTCTGTCCAGGTCGCAGCGGGGAAGATCCCCGTGGCAACGATGGTCAAGCGTCACGATGGGGCGATGTACCTATTCGCGGTCAACATGCGGGGCACGCCCGCAGAGGCGATGTTCACGCTGAAGGCCCCGTTGGAGGGCCGCAACATAGAATGCCTGGGCGAGACGCGGGCATTGCCGCTCGACGGCCGAGCGTTTCGGGACCAGTTCGGTCCTTGGGACGTGCGGCTGTACCGGATCACCGAGTGAGGCGTTGGGCTGCCTGGTCTGAAACGTGCCTTTCACCCAGGGCCAGCGCGCACTCTAGGCGAAATGGGCTAGCGCGGTAAGCGTAATTTTGAGACGATCTTTCGTGTTCGA
>JASLPZ010000227.1:0-11835 GCA_030744725.1 Pirellulaceae bacterium | reverse complement strand
CGCGTTTCACACCACGTAAACTAACAGGAGGCTGCGATTTAGGCTTCATTGAACGGTATTGGGGCTAGCCCCGATCGCCTTCGCCTGTGGTGGTATTGCCTCCAGCCTGTTTGGACTTACGCAGTGCTTCGTCCGCGCGGCGGTACAGAGAATCCACGGAGTCGTCTGACCGTGCACACGCATATCCAGCGCTGGTGGTCACGGGCAATTCGTCAGAGGAAGTCTCGCCCGTCGCCAGGTAGCGGCTGGTCGAACACCGAATCCGGTCGGCGATGCGGTGCGCGGACGCTGGGTCGATGTCGTTCAAGAGCACGCCAAACTCGTCGCCGCCCAGCCTGGCCACAAAATCCTGATCACGGACGCTCGTGACCAAGGCGTTGGCGCTGGTGCGAAGCACCGAATCACCTTCGGCGTGCCCCAGCAGATCGTTGACCTGTTTCAGTTGATCGACGTCGAACAATGCCAGGCAAATCGACCTTTCTGGTGAAAAACGATCGCCCCAGCGCTTGGTCAGTTCCTGGTCCCAGGCTCGGCGATTGGCGACGGCAGTCAATGAATCCTGGAATGCCAGCTGCTGAAATTTATCGCTCAACTGGTCTTGGGTGCCATAATCGCGACGGAGCCGGACGATCTGCGTCACCAGCATGACGGCCAACTTCAGCTCTCGCGCAGTTGCATCGGCGGGCAAGGAGACGGATGCTGGGCCAACGATGGGGTCCTGCGGTGCCACTCCGGACGACGGATCGGGTTCGACCTCGCCGACCTCGATGAGACCGCCATCGTAGCTGGGCGGCGCGTCCTCGCAATCCTTGACGGGCGTCGCGAGTTTGATCAGTGACGCCTCGTCCATTTGCTGATCAGTGATCACCACATCGACGGGTGTCTGTATTGCTAACTCGTCGAATTCCGTGACGCAAATCTGTGTTGAAGTCGACAGAAACGTGCGCCACAACTCGCGACGCATGGCGGAGTCGGTACGCAAGAAAATCTGAATTGGAGCTGACATCCTACCCAATATACACTGTCGATCGGACTTCGCGTCCGATAAAGCAGCTTGTTGGACTCGTTTGGCCTGATAGAATCAAAGCAGTATCGCCACAACCTGAACGTAGGGAAACGATGGCCCGCAGCCTGATCTCGATTGACGATCTGAGCACCGACGAAATCGAAGCGATATTCGAACTGGCCGATCGTTTCCTGGACGAAATGGCGACCCCAGGCAAGCCGTATCGCGTGCGTGGACGCCGCACGTTGGCAAGGGACTTCATTCTTTCCACGCTGTTCTACGAGCCCAGCACACGAACTCGGCTGTCTTTCGAATCGGCCATGCTACGCTTAGGCGGGCAAGTCATTTCGTCGGCCGAGGGCGCGTCCTCCTCCGCCTCGAAAGGCGAGACCATCGCCGACACGGTGCGGGTCGTGGAAAACTATGCCGATATCATGGTGATCCGGCACGCCCACGAAGGGGCGGCGATGGTGGCTGCCGACTACACGGACTTGCCCGTCATCAATGCGGGTGACGGTGGTCACGAACATCCCACACAGACGTTGTGCGATCTGTACACACTGCGAGCGGCACACAAGCAAAAAAACAAGGGCAAGGATCTCTCATTCAACGATGTGACGATCGAACTGCGAGGCGATTTGAAGCACGGACGGACAGTCCATTCGCTGGTCTACGCGTTAGCTCGGTTTGGTGCTCGGATCATCCCCTCGCACGCACCGGGTTGCGATCTTCCGGCGCACGTCAAGCAACGACTGGCACGGGACTACAATTGCTTTCTGTTGCGCAAAAAAGAGATCGATGATCTGAATGACGATGACCCTAGCAGCAAGGATTTTCCCGAGTTTGTTTACGTTACACCAAAAGAGCCTCATCAGCGCACGTTGTGGACCGGTGCCGAGGCCAGCGTCTGGTTTCGGCTCAGCCTGGAACAGCGAAAAGCGCTCCGTGAAATGAAGACGGTCGATTTCTTTTACGCCACACGGTTTCAAAAAGAACGTCACGAATCGTCCAGCGAAGACGACGTTGCCGAAGATTACCCGGCGATCGACGCCAAGATGCTCAAGGAAAAACGCTATCGGCAAACGCAAGTCATGCATCCGTTGCCACGCGTGGACGAATTAAGCTACGAGATCGACCAGGACCCTCGCGGTGTTTACTTTAAACAAGCCGCCTACGGTGTGCCCGTCCGCATGGCGCTGGTTGCGGCACTGTTGGAGTTGTTCCCGTCGCTGCTGAAGCGCTCTGTTGAGCCACGGTATCTACTCTTTTCCAACGTCGAAGGTGTTCGCTGTGTCAACGCGCGCTGCGTGACACAAGAAAAAAACGAACAAAGATACTTGTCACCCAAATTTGCCATCGTCAACGAAACACCGTTGACGTTGCGCTGCGCCTATTGTGATCTTGAATATGAACCACGCATCGTGAGCCGTTCTTCGAAGAAGAAGTATACTGACGACGTGTCCGAATGGCGCGGAATTTACGAACGAACACCGCGGGATCTGGTTCTCTTTACCAGCGAGCAGGAAGCGATCGATGCGGGCCATCAACGTCGACGCGGAAAGAAACGGTCAGCCACACAGAAGGTGGCCGAGACGCCCACGGCGAAATGATCTTTTACACCTAATCACCTTCGCACGTAATGCACGGCATAGTGCCAGCCACAAACGGCTTTTGGCTCCTGCGATTCGACATCGCTGACTGACTGGATGCGTCGTTTCTGTTGGATTGTCTGGACCACGGACGATCAAGAAAACAAAAGCAATGAACCGACCGCCCAATTACAATGGACGCTCAGATATCGCAGCAGCAATCTGGCACGGGAGGTTTATCATGCGGATGTTCATGTTCATCGTAGTTACAACCGGTTTGCTTGCAGGGGTGGGGCCGACTACTTTCGCACAGCCAGCAGCCACTCCAGCACCGGCCAGGCAGGTTGTCGAATTGGAGCAACTTGCCGAGTTGGGGAAATCCGTCGCTGCGATCCGTTACGAAAGCGACAATGTGTTTATCTACACCGAGCTGAGTGACGCCTTGCGCGAGACCGCCAAGTCGATGGAAGGTGGGCAAGTCGAATTCGTGGCCAAAGTGATGCGTGTGAACAGCACAGAGGTCGTTGTCGAAGTCGAGCCCGCGGGCAAGACGCGATTGGTGCTGATGCACTCCACGGCACCGGTATTTGGGAACTTGCGGACGGTCAAATATCGCGGTCCCGCATCGACCCAGCGGTTACACATATTTTCCGCGCACGTTGGCTTGCGAATTGGATCGGAGATCAAGCTGGAAACGGCGAAGACCCTCCGCCGCCGCGAAAGGCTGGTCATTCGCGGCACGATCGATGCATTGCCCGTGTGGATCGAATCCGTCTTTGCGCCGGACGCCGTGGCCTTGATTTCGGACTGGAAGGTGTTGGAAGTGAATCCTCAGCCAAGCTATCCTCGATGAAGTCGAGGTAGTATTTTTGTCGGCCTCTTGCCGCGTGCCTGCTGCTTCACAGACTTTTTCGCTTTCGAGGTTTAGGAGAGCCTTGAACATCTCCTTCTCCCCGAGGGGAGAAGGGACGCGCTGCCGGCTTTTTCTCGTAGGCAAAAGCGAACAAGTCTGCTTCAGGGCCGGGTAAACTGACGTCGCGCGGCCTCGACGACTTCGTGCATGGCGCATCCGGACAGGTGATCGTTGACGATACCCATGGATTGCATGAACGAATAGGCTGTCGTTGGTCCGACAAACCGCCAACCACGCCGTTTCAGTTCTTTGCTCAACGCCTTCGATTCGAGTGACGTCGACGGGCAGTCTTCATCTGAAGTGCGTTTGCAGGGCTCGAATTTCCAGACGAAGCTGGCCAACGATCCAACTTCGTCGATCAGTTCGATGGCTCGTTGCGCGTTGTTGATCGTAGCTTCGATCTTGCCTCGATGACGAATAATCCCTGGGTCGGCCAGGAGGTGTTGGACATCCGATTCAGTCATGCTCGCCACGGCATGAAGATCGAATCCAGCAAAGGCGCGACGGAAGTTCTCACGTTTCCTCAGAATCGTGATCCAACTGAGCCCGGCCTGGAAACCCTCGAGAGACAGTTTCTCGAACAGCCGGACATCGTTGCCCACCGGTTGTCCCCATTCGGTGTCGTGATAGGCGATGTACTGAACGTCGTCGCCGCACCACCAACACCGTGGCGTGCCCTGTGGGTCGATGTGCAGCCCCTTGCCCGGTCCGGTCATCTGCAGGCTCTATTCTATGCGCTAGCGTTCCTAATTGCGTCGATCGCTGATGCGTTTGTAGTCCACCACGTCCCAGGCCAGACCGACCCATTTCATCACACGGATCACTATGTAAGTGCCGTCAATTTCCCACCATTTGTGACCTTGGCTCGCCATCCGCGGATACGCATGATGATTGTTGTGCCAGCCTTCGCCGAATGCCAAAAGAGCAACTAACCAATTATTGCGACTGTTGTCAGTTGTTTCATAATTGCGATAGCCCCACATGTGCGACCAGGAATTCACGAACCAGGTGACGTGCAGCACAATGATCAAACGAACGAACAAACCCCAGACCAGCATCGAGGCCGCCATCATCCCGCCGCCCATCCAATATCCAACACCCAGCAAAGCAATGCCACTCAGGATGTGTGCAGGCAAGAACATGTAACCGATCCAACGCATCACGGGATCTCTGGCCAAGTCCGGAGCCCAGCGGTTGACATGTTTTTCATATTGTTCACCGCGGATCGACCAGCACATCCAAAGCGTGTGTGCCCAAACGCCCCCGTCGAGTGGAGTATGGGGATCGCCATCGTGGTCGCTGTGAGCATGATGTTTGCGGTGATTTGCGACCCAGTCAATTGCCTGGCCTTCGCCCGACAAACTACCGAGGAACGCAATCACCCAGCGCGTCACCTTGTGCACCTTGAACGCACCGTGCGTCAAGAGGCGGTGGTAGCCCAGACACACGCCGATCGAACCGCAGAACCAATAGAGTGCCAGACATACAACCAATGCTTCCCAGCTAAAACAAAACGGAGCCGCAAGCGCGCCGACGTGGAGCAGGGCGAGCCAGAAAACGACCGGATAATTGAGGCCCTGTTCCGCACGTTTTTGCTGTTCCGTCGCGTGCTCCCTCTTGCCCATCGATGTCGCCGTGTCCTCTTGCCACAACGATTCGTCCGCCGAGATGTCGGTCTTAGCGTCAGTTTCTTCGCAGACTGCCGAGCCTGCGACATCGTAGGGATTTTCGGCTAGGAGTTCTTTTTCATCAGGTGCAATTGCCATATGCTGGGCTCCTCGATCTGACGCATCACGACACCGAAAGGCGGCGTCGGATGATTAGCCGACAAAAATTGGATTCTTGTTTTGGCTCGGAATTGTATCGGATATCGGAGCGCGAGCCGTTTTTGAGTCGTTTCGGGTGTGTAAAAGTTGTGTAATTGTTGTCAGAGTGGGCGTGTTCGCCGGGAGATTTCTGCCAAAACCACGCTCTGCGCCGGACAAGTACCCCCCAACAAGTCGCGGTGAAGATCGGCTTGGTCACATGCGTGTTTGGTCGTCCATCTTCGTTCCATTTTCCTATGGGGTCCGAGCGGCGCCAGTCGAATCGTCTCCGTTCATTGTCACTAACCGTTTTCTTGAATCATTGTGAGGTGCATATGTCTCCGCTACCTGGAATCAAACAATTTGACTTGACTGGCCGGGCAGCCCTCATCACAGGCGGTTCGAAAGGACTTGGTCTGGCCATGGCTGCGGGCCTCGCATCTGCTGGTGCGGATGTTGTCTTGACAAGTCGCACGGAGAGCGAGGTCAGCACTGCGGCCGCCGAAGTGGCTGAACAATTTGGAAAACGGGCAATCGGCTTGCAGGCCGATGTCTCCGCACCCGATGATTGCCGGCGCGTGGTAGAACAGGCGTGTGATGCCTTTGGCAAGATCGACATTCTGATCAACAACGCCGGCATCAATACTCGCGGCTCGATTGAAGAACTGACCTACGAGGAATTCCAGAGCGTCGAACGGATCAACGTGGATGGTGTCTGGTTGATGGCGAAGGCGGTTGTGCCCAAGATGAAGGAGGTTGGATACGGGCGGATCATCAACATGGCCAGTACGCTGGGTGTGGTGGGGCTCTCTAATCGTACACCTTATGCCACGAGCAAAGGCGCCGTCGTGCAGATGACCCGCGCGCTGGCGTTGGAACTGGCGGCCACGGGAATCACCTGCAATGCGATCTGTCCCGGGCCGTTTCTGACACCAATGAACGTGCCGATCGCGGACGACGAACAAACGAAGAAGTTCATCGTCGGCGCGGTTGCCTTGGAACGCTGGGGGAAAATGGAAGAAATCCAAGGTGCGGCAATTCTCTTGGCCAGCGGTGCATCGAGTTACATGACTGGCAGTTTGTTGATGGTCGATGGCGGGTGGACGGCACGCTAAGGATCGTTCGAGGAATTGCTGGTCGATAGTCGCCTTTCGCTCCGCGAAAGGAATGTGCTTTTGCGGAGCGAAAGACGACAACAAAAGATCGAACATTGCTAAGTCTTGGCCAAACAATAACCTTTATTCCCAGTGGCATAGGAGTGACAACGGTGAGTTTTGATTCTCAGCAGCAACGAAAGATCATGGGCGCATTCGCGACCGGCGTGACGGTGGCCAGCACCCGAATTGGCGACGAGACTTGGGGCATGACGGCCAATGGCATCACGTCATTGTCGTTGGACCCGCCACTCGTTCTGCTGGCCGTGCAAAAGGACGTCGCCTCGCACGGCAAATTCAAGGAGGGGGGCTGCTTCGCATTGAGTATTCTGACAGTTGAGCAGCAGGAATTGTCGGATCGGTTTGCCTTCAAAGGGCCAAAGGACTTCTCCGGCCTCGACTACACAACCGGAGAAACGGGTGCACCCATCTTGGCCGATTCGCTAGGCTGGGTCGATTGTCGCGTCACACAGGTGCTCGAAGGCGGAGATCATGACATCTTTATCGGCGAGATTCTGGCTGGCCAGGCGGGCAACGGCGAACCACTGCTGTACTTCAACGGCAAGTACCGTCGCATGGTTCAGTGATTTGGCGAGGAGAACGTATACGATGATCCGCAGGTTCGCCGTATCGTTGGTACTCAAAGAGTGCAAATCGACACCGCAGGATTGAATCACCGCACGCGGGATGCCAGAATAAGTAGTTCGAACAGGAACTCATTTTTAGCCGGAGCGTCATGCGTGCCTCCAGTTGTTGTCGGCCCTCCAGTTGTTGCCGCCAGTGACTCAGCCGCGGATGTGACGTTCGGCCCGTCCTCACTCATTTCAGCTGCTTTCAAGTCACCATGATTGTTGTCACCATTGGTCGCGGTCGTCACAAGATGATGATTGCCGAATACTGTCATTTGGCCGAGACCGGCGCAGAGTTGGTCGAACTGCGCCTCGATTACATCGTACGAACCGTCAATCTAAAGCGATTATTGGCGGAAAAGAAATGTCCTGTGATTGTGACCTGCAGACGCGCGCAAGACGGTGGAAACTGGGAAGGCACCGAACAGGAACGGATCGTGCTGCTGCGCTCGGCGATCGCCGAGGGTGTGGATTACGTTGATCTGGAAGAAGATATTGCGGCAGACATCCCGCGCTTCGGCAAGACCAAACGAATTGTCAGTTATCACAACTTCGACGAGACGCCAGAGAATCTTCGGGAGATTCATGACCGATGCTGCGAGTCCGATCCTGATATCGTGAAGATCGTGACGATGGCAAACAGTCCGCGAGATAACCTTCGGGCGCTGCAGATGATTGGCGAAAGCGAGATTCCCACCGTCGCATTTTGCATGGGCGAGATGGGGATCCCATCGCGCATCTTGGCGGGCAAGTTTGGTGCACCCTTCACTTACACGTCGCTTCATCAGGAACGAGCGATGGCGCCGGGCCAATTCAGTTACACCGAGATGAGAGATCTTTATCGGTACGATGAGATTGATGTCGACACCGATGTGTACGGCGTGATCGCAGACCCTATAGGGCACAGTCTCAGCCCGGTAATCCACAACGCGGCGTTCAAGGCACTTGGTCTCAATGCCGTCTACATTCCGTTTCGCGTACCGCGAGAGGAGCTAACGGACTTCATGGGGATGTGCCGGCAACTGAGCATTAAGGGGCTCAGCGTGACGATCCCGCACAAAGAAGAAATCGTCCCGCTCGTCACTGAGACGGACAACGCTGTCGATCATATCGGAGCCGCCAACACCATTGTGATCGATGGTTTTGAAAAACGGGCGTTTAACACGGACCATAGTGCTGCATTGGAGAGCATCAACGCGGATATCAGTCGTGGTCACGACATCGATCATCTGACGGGCAGAACGGCGTTGATTTTGGGTGCTGGCGGTGCCGCGAAGGCCGTCACTCACGCGTTGCAAACTCGCGGCACAAAGGTCGTGATCGCTGCCAGAAAGAAAGATCGAGCTGATGAACTGGCCAAGCACTTCCACTGTGAGGCCGTGGAATGGCCAGCGCGACACAAGGTGCGCTGCGACTTGTTGGCCAACTGTACGCCTGTCGGTATGCATCCCCATGTCGACGAGAGTCCGTATCATGGTGACCACCTAGTCCGATCGATGCTCGTGTTCGATACCGTATATAATCCGGAACAGACGTTGCTAATCAAACAGGCTCGCGAAAAGGACTGCCACGTGGTGACCGGCGTCGATATGTTTGTCCGCCAGGCCTCGATTCAATTCCAACTGTTTACCGGAGAAGAACCACCCACGGACATTATGCGCCAAGCAATCCGTCAGGCGATTGGGGCGACCAAGGCTTGATTGCGTGACGTGGTTGACTGGCGGCGATTCGGCAACAGGATGTGAGCAATGAACGTGGCGCTAATTGGATACCGGGGCACTGGCAAAACCACGGTCGCCAAACTACTGGCTGATCGTCTTGGGTGGACGGTCGTCGATACCGACGATCTGATCGAATTGCGGGCGGGAAAATCGATCAGAAGGATCTTCGACGAGGATGGCGAAATCCGCTTCCGAGACCTTGAAGTTGATGTGATTCGGCAGGCCGTTCAGAGCCCGCAGCAGGTGCTCGCGCTGGGCGGGGGAGCCGTGCTGCGCGAAGAAACTCGCCAGATCCTGTCCGCGTGCAAGGTGGTTTGGCTGCAAGCAGACGCCCAAACGCTTGCCGCTCGGATCAGCGGAGATCCCGTTTCGGGCAACCGGCGACCGGACCTGACAACGGCGGGCGGATTTGCCGAAATCCAGGAACTGCTCGCGCAGCGCCAACCGGTTTATCAGGAAACCGCGGATTATTCAGTCGATACATCGAAGAAATCGCCTGAACAGCTTGCCGATGAGATTGTATCCTTATTGGGAGACCGGCAGGTGGGTGAAGAAGATGACTGAGCAGTCACTTCTATGCACCGCTTGACGTGCGGCTATGATCTTCGTCGATTTTGGTATAGGTGGTTCGAGTGAATTGGTTATTGACTGCACCGGTTCTGATGGTTGGCCTGTTCTTTCTTGGAGCCTTGGTGGGTGGACAGATCAACCGCGGTATCTATCGGTTGGCTTGGTACCCGCGAGCGATTGGACCGTGGTCAAAGCCCCATCAAGAAGCGCCTCGACGACGCTGGTTCGACTGGATTCCAATTCTCGGTTGGCTGGGCTTGTCGCGCGAAGCAGGAATTCATGGTCGAGGATATTGGATTCGTCCGCTGCTGATTGAGCTGGCCGTCGGGATCGGTTATGCCGCCTTGTATTGGTACGAAGTCCAGCAGGTTGGCGTGTACACCGTGCCAGGAGTCATCATTGCCGCGCCGGGAGCGGCGACACTGAAGGCCCAGTTGATTGCCCACTTGGTGCTGATCTCGTTGATGATCGTCGCGACGTTCATCGACTTTGACGAGCAGACGATTCCTGATTCGATCACCGTCCCGGGTGCTTTGGCGGGGTTGCTGTTCGCCGGGGCGCTGCCCTGGTCACTACCGTTGGTGACGACGTCCGTGCCGCCGTTTTCGTGGGAGACGCTAACCATAGCGTCACCAGCTCCTTGGCCGGATTGGCTGGATGGCACGGGGGGATTGGTGTTGGGCTTGCTCTGTTTTTGGGGGGCGTGCTTTGCCGTTGTTCCCTGGACCTGGACGACACGGCGCGGTTGGTCGAAGGCCTGTGCGTTTCTTGTTGCGAGTATCCGCCGCCATCCGGTTTCAGGTCGGATTGGGGTGCTGGCTGTTGTTGGGACCATCGCGATCGCCGGCGTGTGGTTGATGGGTCATCCCTGGTGGAAGGGCTTGTTCACTTCGCTGGTGGGAATGGCCTTCGGCGGTGGTTTGATTTGGGCCGTTCGCATCATTGGTCGCCAGGCACTGGGCCAAGAAGCGATGGGATTCGGAGATGTCACTCTGATGAGCATGATTGGTGCGTTCACAGGGTGGCAAGCGACATTGGTGATCTTTTTCTTGGCTCCCGTGGCGGCGCTGTTCATTTCCGTCACGCAGTGGATTCTGACGCGACGTCGAGACATCGCATTTGGCCCCTATCTTTGCCTCGCGACGCTCTTTCTCTTGCTGCGATGGGGATCGCTCTGGCACCATTCGGTCGGCCGTTCGTTCGCCATGGGCTGGGTGATCCCCGCCATGGTGGTTTGCGGTTTGGCCCTCATGTGGGCACTGCTGACCATTTTGCGGTTTCTCCGCATGGCCGTAACGGGCGCAGCCGAATGATCGCTGGCGCGTAACGGCCGACGTTGCTGCGAGGCCGTACTGTAAGCTAGCAGGAGTCGCGGAAAACAGGGATTCCTGTCGTCTGGTTGCACTCTTTCGGCCTTGTCGCGGATTCGGGGCGTTGGTACTATTCCGCCGCTTCTCGCGCGAGGGGTTCTGTGTGCGCGGGTTTGAGGAACAGAAAGTCCGCAGCAAGTTCGCCACGAAAGGAGGTCAAGACGCCATGCCTGCGCACTATTCCATGGCGTGGGCCCTCGCGCTGGTGGCGGTCGGTCTGGCAGGTTGCAACAGTCAGGGGCCGTTCCTGAATTCAACCCAGGCAAATGGGAACGTCCCACCGCAGGCCGCCTGGGAACAGCAACAGGCATCCCGTTTACAAGACTTGGGGCGACGTGCCACGGCTTTGGATGTCGACAATCGCGACCTGCACACGCAACTCGCCCAGGCAAACCAGCAGGCCAAATTACATGCCGATGAAAACGAATTGTTGCGAGGTCGGTTGAGCGAGACGGCCTCACAGCTGCGAGAATTCCAAGTTGCCAAAGTAAAGGCCGATCGCCAGCTGTCCGCCTTGGAGGCGACCACGACGCGCGGCGGTAGCGCACGTATCACGGCAAACAACAGTCTTCAGGATTCCTTGCCGGCTATTGACATTCCGGGCATTCAAGTTCATCCCGACGACAATGTGATTCGTATCGAACTGCCGGCGGATCGGTTGTTCCACCAAGGGACTTCGCAATTGCTGCCGGCCGCGACGACTCTCCTGGATCAGATCGCGGGCGTCACGACACGAAACTATCCTCGGCAGGTCGTTGGCATCGAAGGGCACACCGACAGCGTCCCCGCGGGTGCGACAAGCAGCCATCAATTGAGTGTCGCACAATCCACTGCGGTCTTTGATGCCCTGACACGTCGCGGTCGGTATCCCGCGCAACAGCTCTTTATCGTCGGGTACGGAGCAAATCGCCCCACTGCTTCGAATGCAACCCCAGCTGGCCGTACGCGAAATCGGCGCATCGAGATTGTCATCTATCCCGAGACGGCCGACGGTTCTTAGCGCTGTGTCAATTTTTGATTTTAGGGTTGAAGAAGAATGGTCGCCTGGCGAGAAAGTCGTTGATCGCTCCGCGATCAA
>JASLPZ010000226.1:0-11884 GCA_030744725.1 Pirellulaceae bacterium | reverse complement strand
CGTCGAGCTTGCGAGGCAATCGGTCGCAGAATTCGTTCGTCGTGCTCACCTGGCGCCTTTGCCCAAGAGGTCTCGCGACTTGAAAAAATGCCGGAGCTTGACGACAAATGGTTCGCCGGTTGGAATCCGCAGATGGTCGATTCCGCCACGCTTTAGCTCTTCGTCGACGTGGTCCTGATCCAGCCATTGTCGCCGCCCATGCGCGACGAACGCGCGGCCCGTTTCCGCTTCCTGACCTCGAAAGAACCCACTGCCACGAAGCTGCTCTTCCGCCGGATCTTGAAATTGCAGCACCGCGCAGTCATGCAATTGGGCCAATCGCTTCAGCGCTGGAATCGCGCGCGGATCGTGGAGGTCGCTCAGCACAATCACCAGGGCCCGGTCCGTTAGACTGGGACTCAACTCGGCGATCCGTCGACTGAGCTCCGTCGTTTCGTCGTATCGAAAATGCCGCAGTCGATGCAGCCACTGCATGATTTGGTGTCTGGAGAGGCTTGGCGTGATTTGGAAGTCTCGTCCGCCAACTCCCACGATACCGACCGGGCTGACGCGGTCGAGACAAGCGAACGCCAGGCCACCTGCGATGTGAACCGCCATCGCGTACTTGCTGCGATTCTGTGAACTGATCGTCATCGACGCTGATGTGTCGAGCAACAAGTAACACGGCAGCCGCTTCGGTGCTTCGTATTCTTTGACAGACAAGCGGCCAGTTCTCGCGGTGACTCGCCAATCGATCGCGCGGATCGGATCACCGAACTGATACTGACGCGACTGCACATACTCGATGCCCGCACCGAGGAACGGTGATCGATCGGTACCGTAGCTGAGACTGTTCGCCAGTTTCTTCACGGCGACGATGAATTGCCGCGAATCGAGTGTGTCGTGATGTTCGAGGTAACCTTCCACGATTCAGTCTACCGCATCCGTCTTTGTTTACGGGTGGACCAACTGGATTGGATGCGACAACCAATGGCGCGTGCAATTACGTCGTCGCCGGTATTGCACCGATGTCATGTAGCATTTCCTGCAGGATGCCCGCTGCCGTCAGCCCGTCCGCAAGCGCCTCGTAGTTCAAACGCACTCGATGCAAGATCACGTCTTCGGCCAATGCGAAAAGGTCGTCGGGAACAACGTAGTCACGTCCGTGAATCAAGGCCCGTGCGCGCGAGGCTTTAATGAGCGAAATCCCAGCCCGCGGACTGCCACCAAGTTCAATGTTTGAATGATTTCGAGTTCGGCTGACGAGATCGATGACATGT
Organism: Pirellulaceae bacterium; assembly: GCA_030744725.1. Lineage (GTDB taxonomy): Bacteria > Planctomycetota > Planctomycetia > Pirellulales > Pirellulaceae > ARS98. Next base: position 10,625 of record JASLPZ010000226.1, on the reverse strand, counting down.
TCCATGAACGTGTCGCTGACATGCACCTGGTGAACTGCCTCCATCGCCGCGATCAACTGCTCAGATGAACCCAACGGATTCTCGTCGATGATGTCGAACTCCGTGCGGGCGATCGCCCCACGGTCCTCGCGTCGGATGCCGAGTCCCATATTGCGGCGGAGAATCTCACGTTCTTCGTCCGGCGTTGGATAGTCGAGCCGATGGCAGAGCATGAATCGATCGAGCTGGGCTTCGGGCAGTTCAAACGTTCCGGCCTGCTCAATCGGGTTTTGAGTCGCAATCACCAAAAACGGCGCTGGCAGAGTAAACGTCTCATTGCCAATCGTGACCTTTCGCTCCTGCATCGCTTCGAGCAACGCGCCTTGAACTTTGGGCGCGGCGCGGTTGATCTCGTCGGCCAACAGCAGGTTGGTGAAGATCGGTCCCTTGCTGACGCGAAATTCGTTGGTCCGCTGATCCAGAACCTCTGAACCCAGGATGTCCGAGGGCAGCAAGTCAATTGTGAATTGCACTCGGCTGAATTCCAGGTCAATCGTCTTTGATAATGTCGCTGCCAACAGCGTTTTCGCGATGCCGGGAACGCCTTGGAGCAGGATGTGTCCGCCAGTGAACAATGCCACCAGCAACCGCTCGACAACGACATCCTGACCAACGACGACGACCCCCACGCGATCGCGCACGTCTTGGATGAACTGAATGATACTCTTGGAAACCGTGTCAGATGTCGTGCTCGATGCCATAGAGTCCTGTGTCCATTCACATTGCCCAACAGAGTTCATTCTAGACCGCAGTCAGGGCCAGAACAACAATCAGAGTTTGCGCAGTGCAGTCTGGAAGACACAAGATTCTTGGAAACCGCCGAAGATACACTGGATTAACAAGAGCGTTGATGGCGCTCGATCAGATCGGCCAGTTCGCCGACTGTGATCACCTCCAGCCAATCCTCACCCGGCACCTTGACTCCCATCCGCTTTTCAAGTTGTACGGTCAATTCCGCCAAAGCGAGAGAGTCGGCTCCCAGGTCGACCACCACATCGTCATCCATACGAATCTGGTCCGGGTCGGTCTTCAACTTTTCGGCCACGACTTGGCAGAGTTCACGTTCGAGTTCCAGGCGGGTGTTTGAGATTGACATGATTGCAACCGCTGATGGGAAAGGAAAAGCGCGAAACGGCGATTCCAATGACTCTGGTAAAACTCGACAACGTGTTTGGATCCTAATTTCGATGCACCAAGGCATCGCTACAGACGCACATCGATGTGGCCGTCAGCCAGTTGCTGCTGGACTTTGACGGCCTCCTCCAGCAACGCGTTCACCGCATCGCCGACTTGTTTTTGACCTCCAGAAAGAGGGTCTTCGAACACCACAAAGTAGCCATCTCGCTCCGCCGAGATGAGCCTTCCTCGTTTGACGTTATGATGTGGCTGGAGTCGAATTGCCGTTCTATCGTTCATCCCTTAGGCTCATCTCGGCGGAGCGAGATGGCTACTGAATGCATCAGCAATTGACTGGCCGACCCTAACCTCACTCGCTCTCCTCCCTCACACTATGCGGCACTCTGGATTCTAGATGGAGATCTTTGTATGAGGCAAAGAAATTGACCATCAGTATCACAAATCTGTCTACAATAGGCGCGCCCAATACGTCTGATCGGCGAAACCGATCAACAGAATTAGGTCATGCGATACCGAATTATTTGACTGAAAGAAAAGCAAGGACGCTTCCGCCAGTTGTACGGATTGAGGAATCGGCGACACCTACAATTCTCGATCGCAGGGCGAGCACATCAGTATCGGTGAGTGCCCCTAAATGTCTCCCTAAACGCCGCAGGTATCCCCAGTCGCCCAATCGCCACATCGCACACAGCAGCCGAACATCGTGCGACAAAACCATCCGCGGCACCGCTGTGCCGTCGGTGGGCCTCAACTCGACAACGGCTCGCGAGAAAGTTTGCATCAGGTTCTTCTTTGCAAATGGGTTGGGCCTTCCGCGACGGGCACCGACCGCAGGTTGGTCGGAGCGCGAGTCGCCGCCACCGAGCGATAGATCGCGTCGGTCTGAGGCACAGTCTCACGAGAAGTACTTCCGGTAGTAATGCCGAAACTGATGATACGTCAATCCAAGTTGCCGCGCGGCTTCAGCTTGGTTGTGGTTGGACTGCTGTAGTGCGTCTTCAATCAACTCGCGGGCAAGTGCCGTAAGCTGCTCTTCGTACGTGCCATTCTTTCCGCCCAACATCGTCACGGATCGAAGCCCGAGATCCGCAGGTGTTATCTCGGCGGTCGTATCTCGATAGACAGCCCGTTCGATGACATTCTTCAACTCGCGAATGTTGCCGGGGAACGGATAACGGTTCAGTTCTTTGATGGCTGCTGCAGAAAACCGTTTACCGCGAAAGGCCGGAACTTCGCGCTCGAATTGCGTTGCAAAGTGATGCACCAACACTTCAATGTCGCCTTGTCGCTCACGTAACGATGGCACTCGAATCTCGTCGAATGACAGCCGGTCATAGAGATCGGGAAGGAACTTGTCGAGTTCGATCATCTCTTGCAGATCGCAGTTCGTTGCCGCGATAATTCGCGCCGTCGTCTCCATTTCTCGCATTCCGCCGACTCGCGTGTACGTGCCGTACTCGACAACACGAAGGATCTTCTGTTGAAACGTTAACGGCATGTTGCCGATCTCGTCGAGAAACAGTGTCCCGCCGTCTGCTTGTTCGAACTTCCCCCGTCGCGTCGCATCGGCGCCAGTAAACGCCCCTTTCTCGTGGCCGAAAAGCTCGCTTTCGAGCAGCGAATCGCTGAACGCTGCACAGTTTACCGTGATGATCGGTTTGGAAGCGGATGTGCCGATGAAGTGAATTGCACGCGCAACCAACTCTTTGCCAGTTCCACGTTCGCCAAGAATCAGCAACGGCCTCGGCACTTCTGCCACGCGGCGAATCTGTTCGACCATGGCACGAACTTCAGGTGATTGGCCAACGATCTCGAATCGTGCCTGAATCGAATCGCGAAGTTGGGCGTTGCGTTCAGCCAGCAATCGGTTCTTGTCGATTGCATCGTACAGGCTGCGGAGTTTGCCCAGCAGTGTCGCGAGTCGCTCCGGCAGGCGGTCTCCTGCAACCAGAAAATCGGTTGCACCCATCTCGACAGCCTGAGAAGCTGCCGCGACGTCACCGTGCCGAGCCACCACGACGATCGGAACATCCTCGTCAAACTCTCGAACTCGCGAGATAAGCGATGCGCTGGCGGCCAACTGTTGCGGCAAAACGATCAATCGTCGATCGTCATGAACCCGTACAGCCGCCAGCAAGTCATCGACCGCGTCAACCGACGTCACCTCACACGCACGACCAACCACATTGCGAAACGCGTCGATCCAGACCGGTGCCTCCATCGGCTCATCGATCAGAATCAGAACTGATCGCAGCATAGGATTCGGCTTTCTGTTTCGAAGGTCGCCTTTGGGGCTTGCCTGACAGAAGCCGCGACACACGGCTTTTTCAGTCTGTCGCGATCTGTGGGAGACGAGGTCGACAAACGAACGCACCATCGAAGTATAGCGGACGACTTGGTGAATATCACCATATACTTCGTGAAAACCACTAATTCCGTTCTGTCCCAAGAACTCTGTAACTCGTGCTGTTAAGCCAAGTTAGCGATTTGTTGATCGTCTTGGCCCAAGCCGTGCAATGCAGGCCACTCCGTAAGTGCGGATGTCGTGGCAGATACGAAACCTGCCGGACCAACCGCCGAGAAATGCTCACAGGAGTACGATCATGGGAAGTTGTTTAATGGCAGTATTGGTGGGAAGTCAGGTTGTTATTTGGATTGGTGTTGGATGCGGTGTGATCCTGTTGCTTGCGCCACTTGTCGTATGGCTCGCAGGGGCGCGATACATTCCGCACAACAAAGTCGGTGTGATCGAGAAGCTTTGGTCGAGCAGAGGTTCGGTAGGCGAAGGCCGGTTGATGGCGAGTCGTGGCGAAGCGGGGTATCAACTGAACCTGCTGCGCGGCGGAGTTCATTTTGGATATTGGCCGTGGCAGTACCGGATTCAAAAGACACCACTAATGATCGTGCCGCAGGGCAAGATCGGATACGTATTCGCTCGCGATGGACAGCCCCTGGGATCGCATCAAACGTTGGCTCGTGTTGTTCCGAGTAACGACTTTCAAGACGCTCGCGCGTTTCTGTTCGGCAAGAAAGGCGAACACGCATACATTGGGCAGCGCGGTCGATAACGTGCGATCTTGCGCGAAGGTGTCTATGCGATCAATCTGGCTCTTTTCGTTGTGATCACCGAAGACCATGTCTATCGACTGAAGATAATGTCCCATCACGAATCGAAGATGATCGACCGGTGGCGAGAAATGTTGCTAGCTTCGCAAGGATTCGATCCGGTTGTCATCGGAGGCTTGCGGGCTTTGCATCTTCACGATCCCGATAGCTCCGGCACGGATGGCGATACGATTGGTGTGGTGACGGTTCAGGACGGGCCAACACTAGACGCCGGTCAGATCATTGCTCCGCCTGTTGGGATCGAACCCAATGCGGTGCACGACCACGGGAACTTCCAAGATATCGAAGAGTTCCTTTCCGCCGGTGGTCGTCGCGGTCGGCAGTTCGCGGTATTGACGGATGGCACGTATTTCATTAACCGTTGGTTTGCGACGGTCGAGACGAATGCGAAGACCGTTGTCCCAATCGGCCAAGTCGGCGTCGTGGTCAGTTACTTTGGCAAAGAAGGCAGCGATGTGTCGGGCGAAGCATTTCGTCACGGAGAACGAGTTGCTTCAGGCGAACGAGGCGTTCAAGCCAAGACGCTCAGTCCCGGCAAGTACGCTTTCAACGAGTTTGCAGGCCACGTTCATCTGGTGCCGACAACGAACTTCGTTTTGCATTGGATCACGGGCCGGACGGAGTCGCACAAGTACGACGAAAGCCTGAAATCGATCGATCTCGTGACGGCCGATGCGTACGAACCTGCCTTACCACTGTCAGTCGTTGTTCACATCGACTATCAGAAGGCGGCGAGCGTTGTCCAGCGATTTGGCGACGTCAAGAAGCTGATTACGCAGACACTCGATCCGCTGTTGAGTGCTTACTTTCGCGACATCGCTCACAAGAAGAGGATGCTTGAGCTGTTGCATGATCGCGACTTGATTCAAGCGGAAGCACGCCAGGAACTGCAACGCAAGTTCTGCGAGTTCGATATCGAGTTGGTCGACGTGTTGATTGGAAAGCCAGAGACTCGCGAAGCGACGGGCGAAATCGAGACGCTGCTTGAGCAACTTCGTCTGCGGCAGCTGTCGCGGGAGCAAGTTCATACGTACGAGCAACAGTGCACCGCTTCGGAGAAGCTAAAGACGCTCAAGATGGCACAAGCTCAGGCGGAAATGCAGACAGAGCTGACGCAATCTCGCGTCGAAATCGAAATCGCTAAGAACCGAGGCGAAGCGGAACTCGAGCAAGCACGGATGCGAGCCGAGCAAACCGTTGTTGATGCTGAGGCCGATCATCGCAAACATTTGCTTGTGGCCGAAGCGGAGAGTAAAGCCAAAGCCTTGCTCGGCGAAGGCGAGAGCACGCGAGTCGCCCTCGAAGGAAACGCTCAGGCGAAGGTCTTGCGGAAGCAGATCGAATCGTACGGCGATCCACGACTATATGCCGTTTCGATGGTCTCGAAACACCTGGCCCAAAGTCGCCAGCCGCTAGTTCCCAGTCAACTGTTCACAACCGGAATATCCCAGAACGGCGATACAACAAGCAACGAGCAAGGACCGCTTGGCCTGCTGATTGAATTGCTCCTAGCGGAAAAAGTTGGCTTCCAGACGAGCCTTCCAGTGCCGGACTTCGACATGGAATCGCAAAGCGACAATTGTTGAAGCTCTTTGTCATCCGAGCCAAGTCACGCGGTGCAAGCGCCTCTCTCGCGTTAACCGCGTGGCTAGCTTCTTCAACCGTGGTACTCATCGGGTGTCTCCCATTCGGCATACTCTACCGTGATCGAATGATGCGCAGGGCGATGTCCGTTTTGTACCTTGGTGATTCTAAGGAGGCGTTGCCGCCCGGGTGATCCAGTTGATCCTGCCTGTCGACGTTGCCGGTGAGCGTGTTGACCCAAGTAATGTCATATCGACCTTTTGGTAAATCAAATCTCAAGTTGACTTGCTCACCGCCGTAAATGTGGGCGGCGTACTGTCGTCCTGGCTCTGCCAGCACGTAGGCTTCAGTTTGCTTTTCCAAGCCGTTGCGGATCACGTTGTTATCAGGATGCATACGGATGAAATTGAAGCCATACATAAAATCCTTGAGCACCTTCATCTGCCGGCGAAAGCCTCGACTGCCGCCGCCAGGTTGTGACTTTGGATAGCGAAAACTGCCGTCCTCGAAACCGACTGCGAACGAATAATCCAAGTTGTTGAACAGCCCACCTCCAGCCAGGATAAATTGCCAGGCTTCCTTGTGGTAATGTCTGTCCGATGTCCCCTTGAAGCCGGTTTCGTTATCGCCGATGACTTTGTTCAAGTTGTGGTTTTCGGCGACGGCGCGTGGCGGACTGGAGTAATGAAAGTTGAAAACGCTGACCGCCGGGTGAGGATTCTTCACTTTCTGAGAACCGTTGGCAACGTTCAATGAGATCAGATGCCGATTCGGCAACTTGCTTTCCGTGGCAACAATCGTATCAATGATGCGATGCTGCCAATCCATCGTGACACCACCGAAGTATGGCTCGTTGCAAATCTCGTAGTAAAGGTTGTCGAATCCATTCAATTCGCGAACGATCTTTCTCGTCAGCTCCTCCTGGATCGCGAGAAGGCCGCCGCTGTTGTCCAGCGTATACACGTCTGTGCGTGCAACGCGACCGACACCGTTGATGTTGTTATTCACATTCTGCGGGCTGAGCTTCCACTGACCGTCCGCATAGAAGGGACAAAACAGATCGAGCTCGACCACGATACCGAGTTTTCCCGCTCTTGCGACGAAGTCCTTCAGTCTGACAAAGTAGGCGTCGTCCCATTTCATCAGATCGAATTTGTACCCACCGCCGGCAAAGCCTTTTTCTTCACTGCGAGCCCATGGCGCGATCAGCCGCCCCTTTCCCGGAGCCAGCGTGTTTCTCGTGATCTTGAAAGCTCCATCCGGTTCGCAATAGGCGCCGGTAAACGTGCGCGTATTGTTCAGACCGTGGGCAGCCAATTCTTCAAGATATCGGACGTAATCAAAATCACGATTCAGTACTGCGCCGTAATGTTCGCCCGAAGTAATCAGAATGGTCGGTTGATTGCGAAACAGGAAGTAATGTGGATTGCCAGGATGCAAGGCAAGTGGCGTTTCCGCGGCGCAAGCTGGCAAGGGCGCAAATCTGCAAGCGACAACGAGGACAGCAACTGCCAGTAGAATCGTTTGTCTCATTGTTGATGGTCACACGTGATCGCTGGGTGGAATCGGACGTGGCGTAATCGTCGTTTCAGCATACGTTGGGTCACGGAGTACTTCGATTCGCTATTGTGGCAGGCACCGAATGGTCCGTCCAGCAAGCGACCCAAAGTCCCTTTGGCATTCTTGAACTCTCGTCCCTGATCGCTCGCCTCTCGCGCGTGGCGTGGTTTCAACCTCGTTGGAACTCTCAAACAGACCGGGGCGGCGAACCCCAGGGGCCCTGGATTAGCTCCTTCCGGCACGTGACAAACGAAGGAGATACCCGGCACGTTTCAAATTGACACCGATCAGCTGTTTGGCGAGTCGCACAACGAGGGGAAATGGTAAAGCTTTTCGCCTTGTGACGTCTACAACGTCTGGTGGTCAATTCATGGACGGGTGGTTCCATTTGTGACGATAACCTGGACTAGACGAATGCTAGCAACTCGTTTGGAAATACCGAAAGGTCGCGTTCTCATGTTCAAAACGACTATCGTATTGGTCGTCGCCTTGGTCCCGTCGATCGCCTCCGCTCAGTGGTACGGTTCCGTTGACTTCATGGTGCCCACGAGGGGAGCCACCGATGAAAACGTGTTTCAACGCAATGAGACTGAAGTTTTGGACGCAATGGGTGCGGGAACAGGCGTATTCGAGGTGGGTACCTTAAGCCATCTCAGTCTTGACCTTGACTTTGTAGCGAGCGGCCGAGCGACGGCAGGCTTTCAGGCTGATACATTTGGCGTGGAAGGTTCTTATTTGGTGACTGACCAGTGGAACGCAGCGGCATCCGTCAGCAATGCAAGTGGACTTCTTGCATCGCCGTTCACGGTGCCCGGTTCAATCCCCAATCCACTGGTCGACAACAACACGTTTGCGTCAGTTGCCTACCAGTCGAAACTGGAGTCTGCCCAACTCAATTTGACATATTCGTACGAAACCCAGAAAGGTGAGGGGATGTGGAAATTCGGTGTGCGTACGATCCGCCTCGACGAAGAATTCCAGTACTCTTCCACGAATGCTGTGATGACCAACACGCTCGTGTCGAATACCGACAACCGGATCATTGGCCCACACGTCGGGTTCCGGGGACAAACGTGGGCTCCTGGTGGTGCAATCGCGCTGAGTGTCTCGGGGCTTCTCGGCTATAACGACATCGACCGGATGTCGGTTTTCAATGGTGCAACCACCATCACGAACACCGACGCAGCGTCTCTTGTGGGAGACGCTTCCATCGAATACCTATTGGCCCTGCATCCGAATGTCATCGCGCGCTTCGGGTATCAAGTGCTGGGCCTGGGCAGCGTCGGGCTGGCTCCAAACGACCCGCTGATTAATAACAACCAGACTGAGGGCGTGGTTTATTCGATGCCCTACTTTGGCGTCGTCGTGATCCGATAAAAAACACCACAACGACGCCCGAAGTTGGCACTACTAAGGTCGGCAAACAGCTGGAAACACTGTGCGGCCACCAAATGATCTGTTGAACCACGGTCAGCAGGCGACAAGCGTGAGCATACAACATTAATGCTCGACGCTTTCGTGTTCACGACGCAAAAGCGTCTCTTGCAAGAAAAACAAACGCCAGGGCTTCCGCTCTCGCCGCGCGAATCTCCTGGATGTGGTGGGCATCGGGCCTATACGCAACGACTCGGCCAAGAGTTGCATCATCGTGTCCTACGCAGGACTTCCGGCGCAGCGTTTTGTGGACGAGCATCCTGCCGACTGGCATGGCCAGCAGGATGATAACCGTGCGTCTTCTCTATCAAGCGAATAGGAGGTCTCTCCTCCCTAATCTCACGACATTGGTGACTGTAAAGAGCCACACCCACATTGGTGTAAGACGTTTATACCGGCTGTGTCGCTGATGTCGGTTTCACGGGCACATTGCGCTTCATGGCGGAATCGTGAGCTACATTCCCATGGGCGAGAAAAGTGCACCATCTTGGGGCGATTTGCGACCAAAGCCGCTAGACGCGATCGAACCAATTCTGCCTCAACCCGAGTCGGCTCTTTTCTCTTAACTCCGCTTTGCTTGTTCCTTTAGAGCAATTCAAAGGTTGTTTCGCCCTTTCAGGGCTAGGGATTTTCGCTTTCACCTGCCCAGGGCGTTGCCCTGGGCTGATATGTTTGGCCCCTTTGGGGCAGAAAGAACCGACAATCGCGCCACAAAGTGGCGCTGTCCAGATAGGGCTCGCCAGGATGAAACATTGGTGCATGAAGAAGACGACCGTGCGATTTGGACTCTCCCTTGCCGGAGTGCTGTCGAAATGAACAACCAGCGTCCAAAGAACTTTCTCGTCTCGTTCGTACTGCCCGTGTTCAACGAAGCGAACGCCATCAGCGTCCTCGTGGAAAGAATCCGTAGCGCAATAACGACCGTTGGCTGCCGTCACGAAATGGTCTTTGTCAACGATGGCTCCAGCGATGGAAGCGCCGAACAACTAGATGCTCTGGCCAAAGAAGACACGCGCGTCCGCGTTGTGCATTTCTCTCGCAACTTCGGGCACCAACCGGCGGTCCAAGCGGGGCTCGAACATGCCTATGGTGATGCCGTGATTGTGATGGATTCGGACTTGCAGGACGACCCTCACTCGATCCCGCAGATGATCGAAGAATGGCAAAAGGGTTTTGACGTTGTTTTTGCAGTCCGCGTGAAGCGGAAAGAGGGACTGCTCAAGCGAACACTCTTCTACAGCTTCTACCGTTTGCTAAACGCAGTTTCCAGCATGCCGATCCCGAGTGACGCTGGTAACTTCGGGTTAATTGACAAGCAGGTGGCTCAGACGATTCGCTCGATCCCCGATGCCGACCGGTATTTCTCCGGATTGCGAAACTGGGCTGGCTTTCGTCAAGCGGGCATCACTGTGGAACGGCTGGCAAGACATGATGATAAGCCGCGCGTCAGTTGGTACCAACTTTTCCAATTGGCGAAGTCAGCTTTGTTCTCGTTCTCGCGGGCACCGCTGACGCTTTTCTACGGGATCTCATTACTATCACTTGCGGTTTGCGCCGCGTGCTTTGGTTTCACCATCTACCACAAAACGATGACCGGGCTGGCGATCCCTGGTTGGTCTTCCAATCTCCTGATCGCGTCTTTTTTTGGCGCTCTCAACGCTCTAGGAATCCAGCCCCTCCCGGAACAGGGATTGCTCCTCACAACTGGCCGTTCAGTTTAGGAAAGTGACACGAATTGCAGGCAA
>JASLPZ010000225.1:0-11939 GCA_030744725.1 Pirellulaceae bacterium | reverse complement strand
GACGCCCTTTTCGATGGCGTATGTGAAATGCAGCCAGCGAAATGCCGGCGGCGTAGCAAAGATCACGACGTCGCCGGGATTCAGCACGTCAATTGCTTTCTTATAGGCATCGAAGCCGACGAATTTGCGATCCTTGGGCACATCGACTTGGTTCGGAAACTGCGTCGCCAGACTCTTGTGGCTGATGTCCTGCCGATCTTGGAAGACGTCTGCCATGGCGACCAATTTGACGGGCCCGTTCTTGACCTGCAAGGCGTTCTTGGCAGCTCCGGTACCGCGACCGCCACAGCCAACCAATGCGACTTGAATGGTGTTGCTATCGGCCGCATGAACGTTGGGCACGGCGCTGGCGACCAAAGTCGAAGTGGCCGCTATAACGCCGGTGTTCTTGAGGAACTGTCGACGTGTGGAATCATTGACATTGGTCATAATAGCGCATTCCTTGTGGGGTGGAGGCAGGTTCGAGTGGAACTCGATAATGACAAGATAAGGTAATTGGGCGGTTGTTACCAACGACTTCATGAATGTCGTTTTTGGTCATTCTTCCAGATCGACTTGCAGAGGTTCCGTTTTGTTCCACTTGGCCGCCTTCTCCGCTTCGGAAGGCGTGACCAGCGGACGGACGATGCGAAATCCCACGTGCAAGGCGTCAGTGTGATACCAAATGCTCTGGGGCTCTTGGGGATCTTGTTCCTTCCAGTCTTCGTTCGAGCCGACTCGGGCAGCGCTTCGAAGGAGCTCAGGGTCGTCGTCCCAAGAACCGCCGCGAACGACGCGCGGATACAGATTCAGTGGGATCTGCAAAGGGTCACTCGCTGTTTTTCCGTTGAAAGAGGAATACGTGTCCTCGCCATGCTGGTCCAAGACCCATTCGGCCACGTTGCCGTGCATATCGTAGAGGCCCCATGGATTTGGCTTTCTTGTTCTGACTTTGCTGTAAGCTTCGTCGCTGTTTTCGTAGTACCAGGCGTAGTCGCCGATCTGGTCGGTGTCGTTGCCAAAAGAATAAGCCGTCGTGGTGCCGGCTCGACATGCGTATTCCCATTCGGCTTCCGTCGGCAGCCGGTAGTAGCGCCCCGTTTTGGCAGACAACCATTGGCAGAACGTTCGAGCTGCATGTTGCGTCATGCAAATCGCCGGGTAGCCGCGTTTGCCCATTCCGAACGTCATGTCGGTGTAGGGTTCGGTCGGCTTGCTGATTTGAAACGGTTCTGCGAGCTTGTCACGGACGGTCAATTCCGTGCCGTCAACTTCGCGTCGCAGGATATCCAGATCGGACATCCAAATCTCATACGCGTTCCAGGTGATTTCACATTCGGCCATCCAAAACGGCGAGACCTTGACTTGGTGTTGAGGGCCCTCGTCCGGTTGCCGTTCTTCTTCGGTCTTCGGGCTGCCCATCGAGAATTGGCCACCTGGAATTGGCAGCATTTTGATCTTCGCAGGCGAGTGTTCGATCAACTCGTCGTACGGTTTCATCAAGCTCTCGCTGGCTGCCTGGGAATCTACGACCTGAAGGGGAGCCGGATGGCGCTCGGCGGCGCCGATGGGATGCGTCGACAGAAGGCCCAGTGCGACGGCAAAGGTGGCTGCGCAGGAGTGAACCATTGATGATGGCCGGCGAGAATGGCCAGACAGTCGGACGGTGCGCGTCAAAACCTCAATCCTCAAGTCAGTGAGTTGGCGTGGAAGGTGGGAAAACAAACAACGGCGTTCGTCCGATCAATTGTAACCAGTATCAGCCATGGAAGGAAACGAACGGACCACTCGGAGAAGGGGTGTTCTAACTGCCCGTTCGCGGAGAGGTAATTGATGCTTAGCGAGGCAACCTTGCTGAGCCCAACAACTGGGCGAAGGGGTGTCAGAATTGCCCATTCGCGGAGGCGCAGCTGATGTCCAGCCAGGATTATTTACTAGCCCAACGCGTCAACGAAGAGGATTTATCGAGTTTCACCCGAGGAAATCCACAGCCGCTCCGCTCGACTGTCGAAGATTCTTGACACAACGCCTTTGTCGTATAGATTTTAGGCATTATCCGAGGCATCGAGGTCGAGAATATAATTCGGTATCATCGTTCTTCGTCTTTTGTAGATTCTTGACGGCACCGGCCGCCTGGTTTTCTCTCGCCGCAGTTCCTTCGTTGTTTGGCCGTTAACCGTCCCTCTGCCTCGCTCGATCCGCGGAAAGTTCCGATCTACCATCGCGCGAGGAGGCAGGTTATGAGAATTTCTTGCCCGTATTGCGGGCATGGCATGAAGATCAAGAATGCCAGGCCCGGTGAGTACAAGCCGAAATGTGGCAAATGCGACGAACGATTCTTGTTGGCAGTCCCTCCCCAAGCGGGTGCGGACATCGAAGTGAAACGGCTTCCACGTGATTCAGCATGCGATCAAGGTACGCGTGCCGAGCTGGACGCTGGGACTCGACACGAGACGGCGATACCGATTGAGGTGCCGACAAGAGAGCACGACACTAGCGAAACCGCCGGCGAGGGACCCTCGCTGACGCCCGCCGAAAAGACGGTTGATGCTGATGGTCCCACGGCTAAACCTGTGAAGGACAAGACACCGGGAGCCATCACCAAGGCCGATGCCATCGACGCCACGTTCGTTCTGCCAGCCAACGCCGCACCAGATGCCCCCAAGAAGGTGGTGGTGCACGCCAGCCGTGAGGCGTCACCGCTGGACAAGACAGCGCCAGAGAACATTGCACGTGGCGCCACGGGCCATCCGCACGCGGACGGAACGATGGCATCCGTGGGGCCGGTGGCAGGCACTGAGTCTTCACGAGACGGGTCTTCACTCGGCGGATTGCAGTTCGAGCAGCTTGGAGGCTACCGGATTCTCAGGGTACTGGGGCGGGGGGCGATGGGAACGGTGTATCTGGCGAATCAGACTTCGCTCGACCGTCAGGTGGCACTAAAGACGATCCAAGCACAATGGTGTCAGAATCCAGCGACTGTCGCCCGTTTCACGCGCGAGGCCTATGCTGCGGCTCAGTTGACGCATCACAACGTGGTGCAGATTTATGACCTGGGTGCTGATCAGGGCGTCAATTTTTACAGCATGGAATTCGTCAAAGGCAAGTCGCTCGACGAGCTGGTCGAACAGCAGGGAAAGCTGGATCCGAAGGCGGCGATCGGTTACATCCTGCAGGCAGCTCGCGGCCTGAGTTTTGCCCACGGCCATGGAATGGTCCATCGCGATGTGAAACCAGCGAATCTGTTGTTGAGCGACATTGGGGTCGTAAAGGTCGCCGACCTGGGCCTGGTCAAGACGCCACAGATGGTCGAAGAGGAGGATGCGACGGCAGAGGCGTCGGCGCTGGCGGCTTCGACGGCGAATGTCACGTCGGCGAATATGGCGATCGGTACGCCGGCGTACATGGCACCGGAGCAAGCGGAGGATGCGACTGGTGTCGATCATCGCGCCGACATCTATTCGCTGGGCTGTACACTCTATGTGTTGTTGACTGGGCAGACGCCATTCGACGGTGCCACGGCGCTGGAGGTCATCACAAAGCATCGGACGGAACCGGTTGTCCGTCCAGAGAGGATCGACGCCGGCATCCCCGCTCCGGTTTCGGATATCGTCGTTCGGATGATCGCCAAGCTTCCAGACGACCGATTTGCGAATCTGGACGAAGTGATCGCAGCCTTGGAAGGATGTTTGGGCGCCGTTGTCCAGCCAATCCGCGAAGAACACGTGACCCAACTGGAAGACTGCCTGGCACGCTACAACAGTGGTGATGCGGCGAAGAGTCGAAGCCTGGTCGCGGCCGGCTTTTGTGGCGCGGCTATCTTGCTGACAGTTGGCAGTCTAATATTCAGTATCACCGTTGTTGGATGCTGGCTGTCGATGTTGGCGGCTGCTGTGTCGAGTTATTTTCTGGTCAGCGGCCTGCGCGACCGTACGGCGATGTTCGGCAAGTTGCGCGAGCTGATCTATAGCTATCGCCGCGCCGAGTGGCTCACATGGGCGTTCGGCGCGCTCGTGCTGGTGGCAGTCATGGTGTTTGTCGCCCCAGTGGCTGTCTGGCTGGGCTTTGGCGTCGTTGGTTCGCTGGCTGGCGGAGCATTCCATTTTGTTTTTGACCGGCGACTCGCAGTTTCGCGTCGGGAACCGCTCGCGGCGATGGAAGAGATGCTGAAGAAACTGCGAGTTGGAGGAATGGATGAACTTTCGCTCCAGCAGTTTGTCAGCAAGTACGGTGGCGACTTGTGGGAAGAGATGTTTGAAACGCTGTTCGGTTATGATGCTAAGATGGTTGCACGTAACGCTTTGCGGCAAGACGGCCAGCAGCCTCGTAAACGGTTTCGTGGTTGGCGCGATCCTCTGATTCGCCGCATCAACGATCGTCTCCGGCGAACTCGGGAAGCACGCGAACGCAGGCATCTCGAGAAAATCGAGGCGGCGGCGCTGCAGGCAACGGGGCTCGACGCGACGCAAGCCCGACACCAGGCTGAGAACATGGCTGCGGCGATGATCGATCACGCCGCTGCGGCGCGACGCGGGCCAGAGGCAGCCAACGCGACAGTCGATCCAAGAGCTGCCGCTGACGAAAAACGTGCTCGGATCAAAGCGATGTTGGCTGAGGCACGCAGCGGCAAGTTCGCATCGAAGCCAAGTCCGACTAGATTCTTGACGGGACCGCTCGTTTTCTTCTTGGGTGCGAAGCTCCGTTTTCTGGTCGGTAGCGCTCTTCTGGTCGGATGTCTGTTGTGGATGAACCAGCATGGTATGTTCTCATCGGAAATTGGAAATACTAGCAAACTGAATTTGGAAAGGGCACTTGGTCCGAGTGCGCCATTGAATATCCCCGTTGTCGGCAGATTCTTTGACAGCTTCAATCCAGGGTTCGCTGGATTGATGTTGTTGCTTGCTGCGTGCTTTCGCGGTTGGAAGATGACACTCTTCGCGTTGCCGGCGGCGGCAATCATGGTGTTCGGCCCTGCGAGTGGGATTCCTGGCGTGGCGGCTTTGGGCGGTTCGCACACAACGAGTTTGATCGTTGGCGGTACTATTGCCTTGATAGGTTTGTTTTTGGGTCGGACCCACGAAGAATTCTCTTGAACTTTACGCCCTCACAATTGAGATTGAGTTATATGTCAGACGATTCTCCTCAAAACAGCCACCGCACGGTTTCTGAAGCAACGCGAGCGGCCGCATCGCATACAGGCCTGTTGACTGGGCGATTGAGTTTGTTCTTCATAGCGCTCGCATGTTTGCTGCTCATGCGGTTCTTCGTGCCTTACTTTGTCGAGAGGATTCAGTACGCAGTCACGCGTGGCCGCCAGCGTGCCGAGGTTGAGGTTGCGGAAAAGGCGCTTGAGAAGTTGCCCCTGGAAGGGCTTTCACAGGCGTACCAACTCGTGTCCAAGCGAGTGGGCCCGTCGGTCGTGCATATCAATGTGCGCGCGGTGACTGAAGTGATGCCGAACGATGAATTCGCCTGGCTTTTTGGTCCGAGCCGACGCGAAAGTCAAGGACAGGGATCCGGAGTCATCATCGACCAGGCAGGTTTTGTGCTGACGAACCATCATGTGGTCGAGGGAGCGACCGAAATCGAGGTCTCCCTGGCGGATGGAAGGGTCGTGTCCGCGGAAGTGATTGGCAGTGACGCGCCCTCTGATCTGGCGGTTCTGAGGATCTCCGCCAAGAACCTAATCGCTGCACAGTGGGGCGATAGCGACCAGTTGGAACCGGGGGCATTGGTGTGGGCGCTGGGTAGCCCCTTCGGACTGGAACATAGCATTACATTCGGAATCCTCAGCGCCAAAAATCGACAGGGGCTGTCGAATTCCGCATATCTGGACTTTCTACAGACCGACGCCGCCGTGAATCCAGGCAACAGTGGCGGCCCGCTGGTCGATGCGCGCGGAACCGTCGTTGGCATAAACACAGCAATTCTGGGCGATTCATATCGAGGCATTAGTTTTGCGATCCCCAGTTCCGTTGCACGTGACGTTTACCAGCGGCTCAAGGCTGACGGCCGGCTGCAACATGGTTGGCTAGGTGTGTCGTTGGCAGATCTGGACGAGCAGAATGCGCGGGAACTGGGTCTGCCAGCCTCGCGCGGTGCCTATGTGGTGGCCTTTGCCGTCGTGCCAAATGTGCCGTCGCCCGCCGAACGAGCAGGGATTCGAGTGGGAGATCTCATACTCAGCTGGAATGGCGTGGATGTTCCCGATTCTAAGACGCTCAGCCGGCTGATCGCCCGGACGGAGGTCGGCGCAGCAATTGACGTGATCCTATTGCGACGCGGGCAGACAGAGACGCTTTCGGTAGTCTTGGGGGTGCGTCCGAGGCAGATGAACTGAACTTTAGTATGTTCTAGACCCACGGCCTTTTGGCCTTTGGCCATGCGACCCTGAAAGCTCCGCCGAACGTGGGCCGGTCGGGAGACCAGCCCACAACGTGGTCGGGAGACCAGCCCACAACGTGTGGCGTGAGAAATCCACCGGTTGTTGTGGCACGCTGAAGCCTCAAAGCTTCCACCCATCGGGTAGCATGGCGTCTTTTTCCACGACGGGAATTCCGTCACGAATGACGCAGGATTCGTGTTCGTCGCTGTTCTCCAGCTGCGCCTCGTTGCGAATCACAACGTTGCGACCGATCCGACAGTTCTTGTCGACAATGCAGTTCTCGATCACGCTTCCGTCGCCAACACCGATTGGCACCATGGCGCCTCCATTGGTTTCGTAATTGTCAGCTCCCATCAGAATCGAATTCCGAATCGTCACGTTGTTGCCGATGACACAGCGGAGCCCGATGACGCTATTCTCGATTACGGCGCCTGGTTTGATCCGGCAGCCATCTGCGACCACACTGCCGCGGATCTCAGCACCTTCAACGACCGTCGGTGGTAAGAACCGAGCGCGCGAGTAGATCGGCGCCGCAGGGGCATGGAAATCGAACGGTGGTTGAGGGCTGGCCAGGCTCAAGTTTGCGTCGTAGAAGGCCTTAATGGTCCCGATATCTTCCCAGTAATCATCAAACAGATGCGCTTGGACGTGGCGTGCCCGGAATGCGGCCGGGAAGACTTCCCTGCCGAAATCTTCGTAGGTGGTCTTGGTCAGCACGTCGACCAGAAAATCTCGATTGAACAGATAAATGCCCATACTGGCGAGGCACTCGCGGCCGCTGCTCGCGATGCCTTGGGCGTCAATCCAGGTTGGATCAATCCGCACCAAGTCGATCTCTTCGTCGGTTTGCGGCTTTTCCAAAAAACCGACAACGCGACTACTGTCATCAATTCGCATGACGCCCAAGGAACGCGCATCTTCGCGGCTGACCGGCAGTGCGGAGATTGTGACGTCGGCACCTGATTCGCGGTGAGTGCGAAGCATGTCGCAATAGTCCATGCGATAGAGTTGGTCGCCGGACAGAATCATCACAAACTCGATGCCGTCCTGTTCGATGTATCGCAGGTTTTTCCGAACGGCATCGGCGGTCCCCTGATACCAGTCGGACCCGGTATCCGCGGTCTGCTGAGCCGCCAGCAACTCAACGAACCCTCCGCTGAACGCATCGAATCGGTACGTTTGCCGAATGTGGCGATGCAAACTGACGGACATGAACTGAGTCAGCACATAGATCCGATTCATGCCACTGTTGATGCAGTTGGACAGCGGAATATCGATCAGCCGGTACTTGCCAGCCAGAGGCACCGCAGGCTTGGATCGATATTTCGTCAAGGGGCTGAGGCGCGTTCCGCGACCTCCGCCCAGCACGAGTGCAATGACATTTCGCATCAGAAATCTAGCCTTGGAAAATGGTGCCCGTAATGACGATCAAGAGACACCGAACATATCACTCGACGGCCCGCGTGCCCAGGTGGGTGCAGCAATTCGCCAGGGAGTTCTGGGCTACCAGCGCCGGCACAAGTTCAACGAATGACAAAGTTGACCAACCGACCGGGCACGACGATTGTTTTGACGATCTGCTTCCCTTCGAGATACGGTTGGACTTTGTCGAGCGACTTTGCGGCGGCAATCAGATCTTCTTTGGAAATGCCCACCGGCACGGTCACTCTATCGCGGAGCTTGCCCATCACTTGCACGGGGATTTCGACGGTCGCATCTTGCGTTATCGCTTCGTCGAACGTTGGCCACGGCTGGTAGGCTAGTGTTTTGTCGTGCCCCAGGATTGCCCAAAGCTCCTCGGCGATATGGGGAGCCATCGGCGCCAACAGAAGCACAAGCTGTTCCATGGCCGAATGCGGGCGTGTGGTTTGCCGGGTGAAGAAGTTCACGAACTCCATCATCCGTGAAATAGCCGTGTTGAATCCGATGGTCTCGAAGTCGTGTGTAACCGCCTTGATAGTCTTGTGAAGAACCCGGTTCTGCTCCTCCGTCGGCTCGACGTTCTGTACCGAAGGGTTTAATTTCAGCGTTTCGCTGTGGTCGTCGACGATCATCCTCCAGACACGGTCGAGGAAATTGCGAACACCCTTCACGCCCGCCATGCTCCAAGGTTTCGGCGCTTCCAAAGGGCCCATGAACATCTCGTACAGGCGCAGCGAATCTGCCCCGTATTCAAGGACTATTCTGTCCGGATTCACGACGTTGCCGCGACTCTTGGACATCTTGTGGGCGCGGCTATTGACGCGTATTGAAACATCGTCGATCCGCACAAAGCTGTCCCCTTTCTTTTCGACCTGATCAGCGTCAAGTTTGACGGCGGTCACCTCCGCGGCGGTCTTCGTGTGGATCTGTTGGCCTTCAAGATTGCGTGTGACATCGCTGGCGGAAACGGGGCTTCCATCTTCGGCCTGGTAACCGGTGAATTCAATTTCACCCAGGATCATTCCTTGGTTGATCAGACGCGAGAATGGCTCGGGCGTCGTGACGTAACCGCGATCGAATAGGACCTTGTGCCAGAAGCGGGCGTACAGCAGGTGGAGCACGGCGTGTTCGGAACCACCGACATACAAATCGATCGGCATCCAGGCTTCTTCCTTCGCAGGGTCGACAAATGCCTGGTCGTTCTTGGGATCGATGAACCGCAGGTAATACCAGCACGACCCGGCCCATTGCGGCATGGTGTTGGTTTCGCGACGATATCTCTTGCCATCGATGACCGGATAGAGCCATTGATCGGGTGCCTTTCCCAGCGGTGGCTCGGGTCGACCGTGCGGTTTGTAGTCGTCCAGGTGTGGCAGATCAACGGGCAGATCACTAGGGTCAACGGCTCGCAATTGGCCCGTTGGCTGCCCCGAATCGTCCAGTTCATGCAGAATTGGAAATGGCTCACCCCAGAACCGCTGACGGCTGAACAGCCAATCTCGTAGTTTGTAGTTGACGGCTTCACGCCCCAAGCCTTGCTCGCGCAGGTCGGCGGCGATTCGAGTCTTGAAGTCGTCGGTAGACGTTCCATTGTACTCGTCCGAATTGACGGCCGTTCCGGTGCCGGCGAAGCAGACATCACCACGGCCGATCGCATCGAGCTGTTCGTGTTCGGCCGGCTCCACCACACAGACGATCGGGATGTCGAATTGCTGAGCGAATTCGAAGTCGCGCTCGTCGTGCGCAGGGACCGCCATGATCGCACCTGTGCCGTAACTGATCAGGACGTAGTCGGCGATCCAGATTGGTACTTGCTGGCCGTTGACGGGGTTGATGGCGAACGAACCGCTGAACACGCCCGTCTTGTCTTTGCCCAAGTCCGTCCGGTCCAAGTCGCTCTTGCCGGCTGCCTGTTGGCAGTACTGCTGCACTGCCTGTTGTTGGCCGCCTGTGGTTAGTCGTTCGACAAATGGATGCTCGGGGGCAATCACCATGTAAGTGGCACCGTACAGCGTGTCCGGACGCGTCGTATAGACCCGTAGCACATCGTCGCCAGGCTTGCGGGGGAATCCGTTGTCGGCACGGGTGGCACGCCACGCGGCTTGCTCGGCCGGATCACCGATCAAGAAATCGACTTCGGCTCCAGTGCTGCGCCCGATCCATTCGCGCTGCATCGACTTGATACTATCGGACCAGTTGACCGATTTCAGATCCTCTTCCAGCCGATCCGCGTATTCGGTGATGCGCAACATCCATTGGCGGAGCGGCAGTCGCGTGACCGGATGCCCCCCGCGTTCACTCTTGCCGTCAATGACTTCCTCGTTGGCCAACACCGTTCCCAATTTCGCGCACCAGTTCACCAGCGCGTCCGACTGAAATGCCAAACGAAAGTCATTCTGGTAATGCCCGATGGCGTCATCGCCTTGCGCCTGGATATCATCTGGGATCGGCAACTCGTTGATTGGCCGGCCGCGTTGCTGCCGGGCGTCATACCAGGTGTCAAATAGCAACAGAAAGATCCACTGGGTCCAGCGAAAATAATCGACATCCGTCGTGGAAATTTCGCGACTCCAATCGTAGCTGAAGCCCAGCATCTTCAGTTGGCGACGAAACGTCGCGACGTTGTTCTCGGTCGACTCGCGCGGCGGCGTGTTCGTCTTGATCGCGTGTTCTTCGGCTGGCAATCCGAATGCATCAAAGCCCATCGGATGCAACACTGACTTACCGCGCATCCGCTCGAAACGACACACAATATCGGTCGCCGTGTAGCCTTCGGGATGGCCGACATGGAGGCCATCGCCGCTTGGGTAGGGGAACATATCCAGCACGTACAGCTTCTTTGGGCCCGGCAACTCTGGTGCACGAAACGTCTGGTTCTCCTCCCAGAAGGCTTGCCACTTGGGTTCGATTTGAGCGGGATTGTAGCGGGGCATCGTTGGCGATCTGAGGTTAAGAGGTTGATTTCTGCGCGATCGGCGTTCTGTGCGCCCGCATGGATGTTTTTTAGTCTAATGGGTAGGACAATTCTGGCAAACGGGGAGTTCATGCTCTTTGTTCGCCTCAACGGTGTGCTGCCCAACAATGGCACGCTGGCATGTTACCGGCAAGGTCGCCATGTTAGAATCAAAGGCTATCCTTGCCTCAATTCAAGCTATATCAGCCGAGCTCACTTGATGTTATACGGTCAAAGAAAACTGCAATTAGCAAAACCGGAACGCGACGCGATGACTCGTGCTGGGCGTTTTAACGGCGAGCTGATGGACTACATTCGGAAATTCATCAAACCGGGTGTGACGACGGGAGAACTCGATCACCTGGTGCACGAGTACACGATTCGCCACGGTCACATGCCGGCACCACTTGGCTACCAGGGATATCCCAAGAGCTGCTGCACAAGCGTCAACGAGGTGATCTGCCATGGCATTCCAGGTGACTACGCACTGCAAGAGGGCGACATCGTCAATGTCGACTTGACGACAATCGTTGATGGTTGGCATGGTGATTCGTCCGAGACATTCTTGATCGGTGAAGTGTCCAACGAGGCCCGTGCTGTCACGCAGTGTGCATTCGATTGCCTTTATGTCGCAATTGACGCGATTTCGCCAGGCTGCCGTGTCTCGGATATCGGCGACGCGATCGTAAAGCTCGCTGTCGGCCGCGGGTTTAGCGTTGTGCAGGAGTACGTTGGCCACGGTCTTGGCCAGCAGTTTCATCAGGAGCCGACGATTCCGCATTTTCCCAATCGTCAAGCCCGCCGTGATAGGTTGCACCCAGGTATCTGTTTTACGATCGAGCCGATGATCAATGTGGGTGACCGAGCGGGCGTGATCAACAAGCAAGATGGCTGGACGGTGAGAACCAAAGATGGTTCGCTATCGGCGCAATTCGAGCATTCCATCCTGATGACCGAGGAAGGTCCGCAGGTCCTAACCTTGAACAAGGATGGGCCGAAACCGGGGCAAAGTTTCTGAGAGTCGAGCGAGCGCGTCCTAGCACCAGACGGTTTCGAAGCGTGAGTAGGGTACGGGACGCCGGAGCATAGGGCAATTCAGCAATGCAGCAATGCAGATCTACGTTTGGCTGGCCTTGATTCATCTCGCATTTTCCACTAAAAGCCCCGCCTCTTCTCCTCTCCGGCTTGGTATTGCGATTC
>JASLPZ010000224.1:242-11959 GCA_030744725.1 Pirellulaceae bacterium | reverse complement strand
CAGCAACAATTAATCGACGCCCTGGAAAACTACCTAAGTCTCGCCATTTAAGCAGACGAATATCTGCGAAAGTTCAGATATACGAGTTCTCGTTTAGTCCAAATGGTCGGCGCATCGCGACCGCCAGTGGCGATGGTACCGTCAAACTCTGGGACATGGCGACACGACGTGAAGTCCTGAGTTTGGGACAAAACGAAGGACCACTTTTAAGTGTTGCGTTTAGTCCGGATGGTCGCCTTCTTGTTGCCGCAACCGGAAGCCATTCCTCACGACCAAAAAGGAAGGGGCAGATAGTCATTTGGGATGCCGGCGTTGAACAATATGGCTTTGGCGACCCAAACATCGATTCGTCAGCTCTCTAAGCTGGAGAACAATGCATGCAGATCATTGCCTTACGAGTGAGGATTACCATGATTCGAGACCTGCGGACGTATACAGTTTCGCTTGCCATTCTTACGGTTCTGGCATTCATCGTCCGATCAACAGACGCTGACGACTGGCCCCAATGGCGCGGGCCAAACCGTGACAATGTTTCGAAGGAGACCGGCTTGCTCCAAAAGTGGCCCGAAGGCGGACCGCCACTCTTGTGGAAGGCGCGGGGTGTGGTGGATGGGATCGCTTCGGTTTCCATCGCCGGGGGGCGCATTTTCGTTTTGGGGAATCACGAGGATCACGAATACATCGTTGTGCTTGAGGAGACTTCCGGCGAACATCTTTGGACGGCTCCACTGGGACCGGGATTCCGTCAGCATCGCCTGATGCGTTGGCTCAGCCAGCGCGCTCCGACGATTGACGGTGAGCGGGTTTTCGCTTTCACCGCGACGGGCCAACTGCTGTGTTTGCGTTGCCGCGATGGAAAAGAGCTGTGGCGCAAAGACTACATTAAGGATTTCGACGGCAAGCGAGGGGTGTGGGGCTACTGCGATTTTCCCTTGGTGGATGGCGAGAAACTGATCTGTGCGCCCGGTGGGTCACGGGCCGCCGTTGTGGCATTGAATAAAGTGACCGGAGAAACCATCTGGGAGACGCATGTGCCGAAAGGCGTTGCTTCCGCCCATGCCGCAACACTGGCGGTGACGTTGGAGGATCAACGACAATACGTCGTCTTCCTGCAGAATGGTCTGATCGGCGTCTCCGCCGCTGAGGGCAACATTCTGTGGAGAAATGATCGGTTCGCGACCAAGCAGAACTCTTTCACACCGCTGTTGCGAGACCATCAGATCTTCTGTGCCAGCGCTCGCTATGTGGAAGGTGTTGCGCTTCTTGAGTTGCAAGCCTCTGCCGACGGCACTGTCGTGACGGAACGATACTACCGGCAGAAGCTGAATCTCAACAACTTTCAAGATTGTCTGGTGCGCGTCGGCGAACATGTGTACGGCGATTCACGCTACGGTCCGGTCTGTCTGGAGTGGAAGACAGGCGAGCCAACCTGGGAGCGTCGTAGCGGAGGCCGGCAGATGAACGCCATCCTTTATGCCGATGGACATCTGTACGCGCGACAGGCTGATGGGTTGATGACACTGGTTGAAGCAAACCCAAATGAGTACGTCGAAAAAGGAAGTTTTGTGATCCCCGATCATGAACAGTCGATTGGTGCGACGCATCCGGTGATTGCCAGCGGCCGGTTGTATCTGCGCGACAACAACAACCTGTTTTGCTACGACGTACGTCGTGACGCTTTGAAACGGCCGAATCGCGAACCACGAATGATCGCGATTCCGGCTCCAGCGGCCGGCACCGACCACCCGGCAAAGAGTACGTTGCGCAGTGTTTTTGTCTCCACGCCCCAGGACGTTGTGGAGAAGATGCTCGAAACGGCCGCAGTGAAGAAGTCCAACGTCATCTACGACCTCGGTAGCGGCGACGGGCGGATTGTGATCGCGGCGGCGAAGAAGTACGGCTGCCGGGCCGTGGGTTATGAGATCGACCCGGAACTCGTGAAATTGTCGCGCGAGAATGCCGTGAAAGCCGGTGTCAAACGACTCGTCACGTTCGAGCAGAAGGACGTCTTCACGCTGGACCTCAGCCCAGCCGACGTGATCGCCGTCTACTTGCTTCCCAAACAGCTCGAAAAGTTGATCCCGCAGCTGAAGAAGCTCAAACCAAGCTCGCGCATCGTTTCACACCAGTTTGAGATTCCTGGAATCAAACCTGACAAGACAATCGAATTCGAATCGGATAAGGACGGTAATCGACACAAGGTCCATCTATGGATGGCACCACTGAAGAAGAAATGACGGCCAGTGAGGCTCTGCCTCAGACCGACACGAGCTATCGCTTGGCTGCGGCGACCCGCTCTCCGACCAACCTGCGGTCGGTGCCCGTCGCTGAAAACTTGACTCAGGTTGTGGAAGGCCTCCCGACCCAGCCACGCGTCGCGATCGATCGAAGGTCTCACCTTCTGAGCGCTAAATGAAACTCTGTTTGTGAAGTAGAGACCTTCGGTCGGAGCCGTGCCCCGGTCGGGAGACCGGGGTACAACAGGGTTGGGAGACCGGGGCACAACAGGGTTGGGAGACCGGGGCACGACAGGACTTAGACGAGAACAGTCATCGGCTTGTCTTGCTTGATGTTCTAAACACACTATCTGATTCACACAGCGAGCAACTCTGTTTGGCGCGTCACAACCATTACGAGTATTATGGCGACTATCCTGCACTGTACCTGATTCCCAGTGTGATCGGATTCTTTCTTCTGCCCATCGCTGATTGGTGTGTCAAATGCAAAAGGCCGTGATCACTGGAGCGTTCAGCTACACCGGCTCCGCAGTGACGCAAGAACTGCTTCGACGGGGCTGGCAAGTGCATACCCTGACGAATCGCGCAACACCGCCGGGTTGCGAAAGCATCAGCGCGGCGCCACTGCGCTTCGAACGAGAGCATATCGTTGAGCAACTTACCGGGGCGAACCTGTTTATCAACACGTATTGGATCCGAATTCCCTGGCAAGGTCAGACTTTTGATACGGCCGTCGACAATTCAAAACTGTTGTTATCTGCGGCCAAAGATGCGGGGGTTGAACGAGTTGTTCATGTTAGCGTCAGCAATGCGGCAGAGGGAACGAACCTCGGTTACTACGCGGGTAAGGATCGGGTGGAGTCTTTTGTCCGCTCGGAACTTCCAAACTACGCCATCGTATGCCCGACTCTCGTAGTCGGTCCCAACGATGTTCTGTCCAATAACATCGCCTGGTTTTTGCGCCACTTTCCCTTCTTTCCCATGCCCGATCGTGGTGACTACAGACTGCAACCGATCACCTTGGATGATACGGCGCGGGTCATTGTGGATGCCGGGGAAAGTAAGGAGAACCAGCAGATCGATGCCGCGGGCCCCGACATCATGAGCTTCCGTGAATACCTCGGGATCCTGCAAAAAGCCTGCGGTGTTCGCCGGTGGATGCCAGGTGTGCCTGGCTGGCTTTCGTTGCTGACGCTCAAACCGATCGAACTGCTATTGCGGGACATTGTCCTGACCAAGGAGGAACTGCTGGGGCTCAAACAGGAACTCCTCGTATCCAAGAAAGCTCCTCTTGGAACGGAAAGTGTTGAGAAATGGTTGATGGAAAACGCTGGCACGTTGGGGTACACCTACGTCAACGATCTGCGGCGACATTTCGGTCGCGATTCATCCAAAGCCGTGTTAACGGATAGTGCGAGCACGTAGAGTCGAGATCCGTGCCAATATGTCGTTCTGGACACGCGGCAGTGAGCCGTCGAGCAGGTGATTGTCAAACTTCTGGTTCCTCTGCCTCTGGAGATCGTGCAGCTTTCAAGTTTTTGGTTTGGCGTGTTATCACATCATGTCACTTGTTGTGGGCCGGTCAGGAGACAGCCCACAGCCTCTCGCTTCCAGTCTTAAGATCATGTCACCTCTCCCTCCGCAGACTTTTTCGCTTTGGAGGTTTAGGAGAGCCTGGAACATGTCCTTCTCCCTTCGGGATTGGGAGAAGGTGGCCGAAGGCCGGATGAGGGGTAGCTGATATCATTTGGCAGTTCGCACCCTCATCCTATCCTTTTCCCCGAGGAGGTCGTGTCCACCAACTTTGTCGACTGCCTCGCCTCACGCATTCCACTAGCACCGCAGCCGGGTTAGACACGAACAACGCCTTCGGCGTTGTACATCGTAGCCCAGGGTAAGCAACGCGGCGCAGCCGCGACGCGTCACCCTGGGTGACGATGCCGAACGAACCAAATCAACGCTGAAGGCGTTGCACATCTCGCGATTGTCGCACGCCTTCAGCGTGCAAATATTCTCCATCCCCATTTACCCAGGGTGGCGCGGCTGCGCCGCTGACCCTGGGCTACGATGTGTAACGCTTTCAGCGTTGGATCTCGCGAGCAAGCTAAACACGTACTCGGGAGAGATGACTGGATCTAAACTTGAGAAGCGAGATAGATTTGAATGCTGCACGACCTCCAAGGGAGACAGGATGTGAAAACCGTTGCAAACCAGCCACTAAAATCCCCGAAGAATCCCCGGAGGAAGAGGTGACCGTAATCGGACGTCGAGCGTCTCGTAGCTTGAGCTGATCTGCTCACCCGTTCCGGTCGTCGGCCCGTTCCAAGGGCCTTGCTCATACTGCGGCTCCACCGGTGGTCATTGATTCGCACGCTCAGCGAATCTAAGAGTATACTGGCAGAGCTGTGTTTCCAAATCCTTGACACAAATGGAAAAAAGGTCGATGGGCCATCACTACTCAAGTAGAAAGGCGAGCTTGCGAGCAGTCCTGCTTGCTGTGTCGATCTTCTCTGTCATGGCGTCTGCGATTACGGTTCGCGCCGCCGAACGATTACCCAACTTTGTCGTCATCTTCGCCGACGATCAGGGGTATCAGGACATCGGCTGCTTTGGATCGCCCGACATTCGCACGCCACGGCTGGACGGAATGGCGAAGCAAGGGATGAAGTTTACCAGCTTCTACGCTCAGCCGATTTGCGGACCATCGCGAGCGGCGTTGATGACCGGTTGCTATCCGATGCGTGTCGCCGAGCGCGGCAACGTCAAGCAGGTCCATCCGATTCTGCATAGTGACGAAATCACGATCGCTGAACTGCTCAAGGCCAAGGGATACGCCACCGGCTGTTTCGGCAAGTGGGATTTGGCGAGGCACTCGCAAAGCGACTTCTTCATGGATCTGTTTCCGACACGGCAGGGATTCGATTACTTCTACGGCACACCGACCAGCAATGACGGTGTCGCCAATCTCTATCGCAATGAGGAACTTATCGAACCAAAGTCGGACATGGCAACTCTGACGTGGCGTTACACGGACGAAGCAATCGGCTTTATGGAACGGAAGCAAGACAAACCGTTTTTTGTCTATATTCCACACACGATGCCACATACTCGGTTGGCCGCGTCGGGCCGATTCAAAGGGAAGAGCGAACGTGGTTTGTATGGCGATGTGATCGAAGAGATCGATTTCAACGTCGGCCGGATTCTCGACGCGATCGAACAGATGGGGCTCTCAAAGAACACCTATGTGCTGTTCACGAGTGACAACGGACCGTGGCTGATCAAGAACAAGGACCATGCCGACGGAAACCTGCCCGGTGATCACGGTGGATCGGCGGGCTTGCTTCGCAGCGGCAAGGTGTCGACTTTCGAGGGCGGTGTTCGTGTGCCGACGATTCTGTGGGGGCCCGATCGCGTGCCGGCGGGAACAACCTGCGACAGACTCGCCAGTACGCTGGATGTTTTGCCGACACTGGCGGCGCTTGCCGACACACAGCCCCCAGATGATCGAGTCATCGATGGCGAAGACATCCGCCACCTCTTCCACGGTGAATTCGACAAAGCGGACCCGGACAAAGCGTTTTTCTACTACTTACGAGTCCATCTTCAATCGGTCAGGCAAGGCCAGTGGAAGCTGCATCTGCCGCGTGAGAAAGAGCCAATCGGAGCGGCACCGTTCGGCAGGAACGTCCACATCGCTCCGGTTGACCGAATCGGTTTCGACCGTCCTTTTCTAATCGATTTGGCAAGCGATATTGGCGAAACAACCAACGTCGCTGATCAGAATCCTCAAGTGGTCGAGCGTTTGCTCGCGCTAGCCGAATCAATGCGCGAAGACCTCGGCGACTACGATCGCGTCGGCAAGAACATGCGGTTCTTCGACTTGACCGACGAGCGTCCAACAAAGCCACCGGTCCCGACACCGCGCAGGCGCCGGTCGAATAAGCAGGCAACGAAGCAGCCTTCCAAGAAATAGAAGGGAAGATCGAATTGAAGAACATCATAAACACATTGTGCATACTTGCAATCGGAGCCACAACTTCGCTTGCGGCGAAACCGAATGTGGTCGTCATTTTTTCTGACGATCTGGGTTACGGAGATGTCGGTTGTTATGGCGCAACGAAGCTCCAAACGCCGAACATCGATCAACTCGCCAAGGAGGGGCGCCGATTTACGGATGCACACTCGGCGTCGGCCGTCTGCACGCCTTCGCGTTACGCTCTGATCACGGGCGAGTATCCATTTCGCAAGGGCCTATCGAAACCGGTCTTTCTCAGGTCGGGGCTCGTCTTCAATCCTGATCGCACGACCGTCGCTGATGTGATGAAAAACGCCGGCTACAGAACGGCCTGCATCGGCAAGTGGCATCTCGGATTTGGGAAGGAGACTCCAGATTGGAATGGCGAACTGAAGCCGGGGCCGCTTGAAGCTGGGTTCGACTACTATTTCGGCGTGCCGGTGGTGAACAGTCATCCGCCTTTCGTCTTTATCGAGAATCATCGAGTTGTTGGACTCGTGCCGGACGACCCCTTCGTTTATGGAAGAAAGGCGAAGACGCGGGTATTTCAGGAGAAGATGGGCCTCGACCAAATCGGAGGCGCTGACGCGGCGCACGCAATTTACCAAGACGAAGCCGTCGGTACACGGCTGACCGAGAAGTCCCTCGAGTGGATCAAGGCCAACAAGGACAGACCGTTCTTCCTCTATCTTGCGACGACAAACATTCACCACCCGTTCACTCCGGCTCCTCGTTTTCAGGGCACTAGCCACTGCGGACGATATGGCGATTTCGTGCACGAGCTGGACTGGATTGTGGGCGAAGTGATGAAGACACTGAAAGATCAGGGGCTGGCCGACAAGACGCTCGTCATTTTCACCAGCGACAACGGCGGGATGATTAATCAGGGCGGACAGAATGCCATTAAGAAGGGGCATCGGCTCAACGGCGACCTGCTCGGCTTCAAATTTGACGCGTGGGAAGGCGGGCATCGCGTACCGTTCATTGCGCGTTGGCCGGGAAAGATCGAAGCCGAATCTGTTTCCGATCAGCTCATCTGCAACGTCGATCTGCTCGGAACGATGGCGGCGCTTACAGGACAGAAGCTTAGCGCCACAGATGGCCCGGACAGCTTCAACGTGCTTCCAGCCCTTACCGGGACGCCAGAAAACCCCGTTAGAGATCATCTCATTCTCGGTGCCGCCAGAGGGACCCATCTCGCATTTCGCGACGAGAATTGGGTCTTCATCGGTGCAAAAGGCGGCGGCGGATTTGGTGGCTCAAGACCCGGAGAACATGCTCTAGGCGGCCCAGCGGCGTTGAAGTTTGCCGGACAAACGAACAGCGATGTAGTAAATGGAAGGCTTAAAAAGGACGCGCCCGCCGAGCAGCTCTACAACCTCGAATCTGATCCTTCGCAGGGAGAGAATGTGATTCGCAAAAATGCGGATCGAGCGGAGAGAATGCGGGCGCGGCTGGAGACAATCAAAGCGGCAAAAGCGACTCGCCCTGCTTCGTAACTACCACGCAAGCTGCCGGAGCCGTTTCAATGCGACCAATAAACCGACGCGACTGGTTGAAAACGACAACGGGCGGAACGTCGGTCGTGATGGGGCTAACCGTTCTGGTACTGGCGACAACGGCGTCGCAGGTCCAGGCGGAAACAGTGTCTGAAGGCACAGTCACAATCAACGCCGCCTTCCCTGGTGGCAATGCCAAGGTGACGGCCAATGCAGATAGTTCGGTGCATCTGGAGCCTGATCTTCGTGGGGGCAGACCGTGGTTCTATTGGTGTTTTGAAGCCACATCGATGAAGCCGGGGAAAGTGAACTTTGTCTTTCCCGAAGACGTGGCCGGCTTCAAGAACGGTGCAATCGGATTTCAAGGCCCGGCGATCAGTACTGACTTGGGTACGACCTGGAAGTGGATGGGCACAGCTCAAGTCGATGGCGATTCGTTCTTCTACGACTTCACAAAGGCGAATGAACGAGTTCGATTCGCGGTGACAATTCCGTACGTACAAACGGAGCTTGACGACTTCCTTAAGAAGAATGCTTCAAATCCGCACCTCAAGAAGAGCATCTTGACGAAGAGCCGAAACGGTCGCGAGGTGGAACTGCTGCAAATTGGTTCACCTGGACCGGAAGTGCTGTCAATGCTCGTAACCGGAAGACATCACGCTACCGAGACCATTGCGAGTTACGTGCTCGAAGGGTTTTTGCAGGAGGCGATGTCAGAGAGCGAGTTCGCCAAGGAGTTTCGCAAAAAGTATGTGCTCTATGCAGTGCCGTTTGTTGATAAAGACGGCGTCGAGGAAGGAGATCAGGGTAAGAACCGCAGACCACACGATCACAATCGTGACTACGGTGACAAGAGTATCTACCCCGAAATTCAGGCGATCAAAAAGCTCGACAAGGAAAAGGACTTCCGCTTCGCCTTGGACTTTCACTGCCCAACGCTGGTCATGAACGACCATCAGGTCATGTACTTCGTCGGACCCAAAGAACACCCTGCGTACAATTTCCAAAACGTGTCGGAGTTTGCGGGTTGGATCAAGAAAGGGCTGCCTAAGAATGCGCCGGTTGGGCCGTATGTTTGGCTGAAGCCCGCCAAGACGCCGGCTCCCATGAATTCCAATTACTTCGGTTTCAAGAAGGGCACAATCATGGCGGCGACTCTGGAGATTCCATTCGCGCCGCCCGGAAAATCCACCGACCCGGCTAGCTGTCGCGAGTACGGCCAGACAATCCTTGCGGCTTGGGTCAGCACGCACTTCCGAGCGCCAGTTGGACAACCGGGCGCCACGGCCAAACACGCGGCCACTCCAGTAAAGAAGACGAATCCCGTCGCGACGGTGCCCGACAAGTTTGAGTGGCTACCACTTAAAGCAACGGACGGGCAAACCGATCTTGGTCGGCAAGGATCGCGTTCATCTGACGCGCGCTGGTTACAACCTATGGACCGACGTGGTCCGTTCGCATCTGATCGAGTAACAGTTCTTAGGACACATTGCCCCTTGAGAAGGAATGACATGTTGTGACTATCGAACGTTTTCAAAAAATCGTGACTTCCGCTGATGAACTCACGGAGCTACTTGGATCGCCAAGTTTGTCGGGGGTGAAGAAGCAACTTTCTGAACTTGATGATCACATGGCGGCATTCATCGCCACCTCGCCGTTTCTCCTGTTGGGCACGGTTGGTAGTGACGGGCGATGCGATGTCTCTCCTCGCGGTGACATGCCAGACGTTGGCAAAGTCTTGGATTCACGGACGCTGGCCATTCCGGAATGGAAAGGCAATCGTCGTGTTGACAGCCTGCGGAATGTCATCCAGACCGGCCAAGTCGGCCTGCTGTTCATGACTCCAGGGCTGGGCGAAACGCTGCGCGTCAACGGTCGTGCCTGTGTGATTCGCGACGCCGACGTGCTGGCTTCCATGTCAAAGGAAGGGAAGCAGCCGCTGGTCGGAATCGCTGTCGAAGTCGAAGAGTGCTTTTTTCAATGTGCCAAGGCACTACTCCGCTCCAGGCTTTGGGAGTGGTCCGCCGAGCACTCGGCTCCGCCACCGTTTGACTTCGCCGAGATCCTGGTCGATCAGACAAAGATTGAAGGACTCGAGGTGGAGCCTCTTCGACAACAAATCGAAGAATCCTACAAAGAAGGGCTGTATTGAGGATCGTTCGAGGAATTACTGTCCGAAAGACGACAATAAAAGATCGAACACTGCTAATCAGCACGGTAAAGGCATTGTATGTCGCATGAATACCTTCTGGTGGGAGCCTTTCGGATCCGTACTAGATTGCAGCTGGCAGCGTTTTACTATATTCGAGGGTGCCTGAGAAAGCTTGGTCGAAGATTGGAGAAAAACGTGAGCGTGAATTCTTGTTGCTGGCTATTCATTACCGTGTTCGCGACGAGCGCTACCTTGGCTGCCGAGCCGCATAGTCTCACCCTTGAGGTCACAGAGCCGACGGGGGTGCATCGCGATGGCTCGCCGGTACACGCGTTGCTGGCACTTCCTTATCCAGCTGCAGCGTCTACGTGTTTTCGTCTTTTGCGTGACGGCAAGCCAGTCGCCGCACAATTCCGACCGAATACGAATGCCAAGAAAACGTCAGAATGGTGGTTGGACTTTATCGCTCGCTCCGCACCGAATGAGAGGCGTGAGTACGTGGTCGAGTACGGACCGGATGTCGAACCTGGGCCGGAACGAACGAGTGGCCACAAGTTGATCGAGAGAGGTGATTCTTTCGTTGTCTCAAATGCTCCCTACATTGATTGGACGGTTCCACGCGACTTCCGCGGCTTTCTCCGCTCTGTTGACTTCACGCCCTCCGAGCATCTACGTCCAGGTTCAATCGGGCTGACGATTCGCGATCGCGACGGCAACACACATCAACTCGGTGGCGACGGCACTAACGCACGTGTCGTCCGGCAGGGCAAGATGGTCGTCGCACTGCGATTTGAAAA
The DNA here is from genome assembly GCA_030744725.1 of Pirellulaceae bacterium. GTDB lineage: Bacteria > Planctomycetota > Planctomycetia > Pirellulales > Pirellulaceae > ARS98. The sequence continues at coordinate 1,259 of JASLPZ010000224.1, read as the reverse complement.
AACGGAAACAAGCGGCACACTAGGCGGTGTTCAGTGGAGCGCCGACCTTATCTTTCCAGGCCCTGTCAGTTGGGTCGATCTGCGGCTGAAGATCGACGATCCGGAGAATCGCGTAGGGGAGGTTGGTTTGCAGCTCAATCTGAACTTGGAGCAGCCAAGTAGAAGCAGTCGCACACTGGTAGAGTTAGGAGCAGCTCGAACGATCTATCGATCGTTGTTGGAAAACGTACAGGTCGAGCTGCGAGCTGACAGCAACAGCGCCTCGCCCTGGCAAGTCCTTCGCGGCGTCAAGGGCCAACTACAACCCTTCGTTGTCGCATCGGAGCGTTCATCACCTGCGGAGGGCTGGGCACACATGATGGACCGCAAGCGATGCTTGGCGATTGCGTTTGAGCGATTCGGTCAGCAAGGCGAAGAACGACTCAACATCCAGGCTGACGGCACGCTCACCGCCTCGAAGCGCTTTGCCGCTGTGAAATCGCGCGACGGAGAATCACACAAACGCTGGCGGGCGTGGCTGCACTTTGTTCATTTCCCACCGCAGCAATCTGCCGCCACTGATCCCCATATGATGCAGAATCCCTTGATTGTCCGGCAGGTCGGCCGATGAGCAGCTTACTCGGGCAATGTGTTGTGGCTGTGGTCGTGTTGGCTGGTGTTGTGGGCGTTTCCTCGGGCCAAGAATCGGTGAAGGGCCTGAAACTGGCTTCGTCTGGCGTACTTGCAGCGGAATGGCCCGCATATCGTCGCGATCCTGGCCTGACCGGGTTCTCGCCGTTGGTCGGCGGACTCGCTGAGGCACCGCACAAGCGATGGACGTACGACCTTGGTGGTGCGAGCACAAACACCGAACAGGTGCAGTTGGTCGACGTGAACGGCGACGGCCGTGACGAGTTGCTGCGTGTGCTCACCGATCGGCTCATCTGCCAAAGCGTGCATGGAGACAAGTTGTGGGAAACGCAACAATTTGCCCAGCCACAGGTGATACAGATTCGGGATTTTGCCGGCGACGGCACG
>JASLPZ010000224.1:0-232 GCA_030744725.1 Pirellulaceae bacterium | reverse complement strand
CAGCGGCACAACAGGGAAGGCCGCATTTCTCTATACGTGCGGGAACGTGTTTGGGCGCTACGAACGCTTCGGCAAGATTTTGGTCGACATTCCGGGCGAGCAGCTTTGTGCATGGTGGAGCGGCGATTCGGAGAAGCGATTTGGCGGCAGCGCTGCGCGGGGTGTCGGATACTTGTGGAGTTTCGAAGACGGAGTCGACGCGCCTAAGTTGCGTTTCCACGCCGAGGAAGAA
>JASLPZ010000223.1:0-11969 GCA_030744725.1 Pirellulaceae bacterium | reverse complement strand
GCGAATACAAGCGATCTTTCGAACCATTGGCTATCCGGAAGAAGTTGCTGATCTGCTTGCCGGCCTCTGCATGAACTCGGCACCCACGGATGAATGGGACCACGAATTCTCTGGATCGTCAGGCAGGCAGGTGCGTCAATTCCGTTGGTTGTACTCACAGCCTCATCTTCCGCAAGGCGCACCAACGTCGCCGGCGCTGGCGAACCTGAGCGCTTATCATCTGGATTGCCGGCTGACGGGGCTGTCACGCTCCGCAGCCGCGACCTACACACGCTATGCGGACGATCTTGCGTTTTCGGGTGCTCGCGATTTCGAGCGCGTCGCCATGCGTTTCCACAATCATGTCTGCGCGACCGTGATGGAGGAACGATTCACGGTACACCATCGTAAAACACGCATCATGAGGCAGGGGGTGCGCCAACGACTTGCTGGTTTGGTGGTGAACGAACGTGTGAATGTTCCCCGAGTCGACTTTGACCGATTGAAGGCGACACTCACCAACTGTATTCGGCAGGGTCCACAGAGCCAGAATCGCCAGGGACACCTCGATTATCGCGGGCACCTCCAAGGGCGGATTTCCTTTGTCGAAATGGTAAACCCATCAAAGGGCCACCGGCTTCGCGCACTGTTCGACCAAATTGATTGGTAAGCTTGGCGCAGCCCCAGGTTTCGTTCTATTTCACTTTGACGGACCTGTTGGTAATAGCGCGACGCTTGGCGCGACGTTGCGTGTCCGATTCTGCATCTCATCCGCCTCGTCGAGCATACCTTGCGCCCGCAATGCCCGGGCGGCGCCAACAGATCTGTGCCTCTTGACAAACGCCCATGCTGATTCGTCATCGAATTCGTGGCCACCGTCAAAAAATTGGAAATTACGTTGCATCCGCCTTCAGCAGTTCCGTCAGATGTTCAGCGACACACAGCGGCAAGATGTCCACGTTGTAGCCGCCTTCGAGCACGCTTACCAACCGACCCTCCGCGTGTTCGTTCGCTACGTCGATCAGGGCTTTGGTGAGTGTGCCGAAATCTTCGACCTCTAACCCCAACGACCCAATGGGGTCCAGTCGGTGGCTATCAAAGCCGGCGCTGATGATGATCAACTGTGGCTTCAGCTTGTCGGCAAAGTGAAGCAGTTCGGTTGTGAATTTCTGCGCGTAGTCTCGTCGCGAGATGCCAAACGTGATCGGCAAGTTCAAAGTAGTGCCAAGCCCTGGCCCGCTGCCAGTCTCGTCGCTGTCGCCGGTCCCCGGGTAAAATGGAAAGCGATGAACGGAAAGAAATCCAACCTGTTCGTCTTCCCAAAACGTGTCCTGGGTTCCGTTGCCATGATGCACGTCCCAATCGACGATGAGCACGCGATCCAGTTCTAGCTTGGCGATCGCCATCCGCGCCGCGATCGCCACGTTGTTGAACAGGCAGAATCCCATGGCCGATTTGCTCAGCGAATGGTGTCCGGGCGGCCGAACGAGGCACAGAGCGCGGGATGCTGCCCCACGGACCACGCGCTGCACGGCATGGCAGGCCGCACCGGCGGCTCGTAGAGCGACGTCGTAAGATCGCTCGGATAGGGCGGTGTCTGCTTCGATCCGACCACCCCCTCGGGTGGAGAGCTCGCGGACCTGCGCTGCGTATTTTTCTGTGTGAACCCGGTGTAGGTTCCGTGGGTCGACGGGGACGACGTCCTGCAGTTCGCATCTAGATGCCAGCCCAGTTTCACGCAGATGGGCGTTGACGCGGCGCAGTCGTTCAGCGCATTCCGGATGCGATCCGGTGTCGTGGTCCAGGAAACAGGGATCGGAATACAAAAGTGTCAACTGCAACGTCCTCCCAAAGTTGGCTTCAATTTACGTGTTCCGGGGATTTCGTCAAATCCTTTACCGGTAAGAAGTTGACATTGGGATAGGGCCACGAGTAGGCTGGAAAGAGGCCTTTTTGTCTCGCGCTGGCGGCTGAAGGCCTTTATTCTGCACTGAAGTGACGTCGAACAACCCAGTTCAGACTCCGTTCGGGTCGTTGACTGGATGAGAAACTCGCGAGGTATGGTTGGCGGTCGCTCGACAATTTCGCGACAGGGGATGGCGAACAAGGAGCCACAAATGTTCAGAGATCGGATCGGTTCATTGTCAGGTTGGTTGTTGGTGAGCGGTTTGTTGGCGTTTTGCGGCACGCTGTTTTGCAGTCCCCCGCGCGTCTCCGCCCAGCGATACGGCGCGATGCCGGTTTACGCGAAGATGGACGAAAGAAACGCAACGACTTATGACGCAGGCTTCTTCAACATGATTTTGAATGACAAGAGAAAGACCCTGATTGGCTCGCTGTCGCTTGGCGATCCGAAGAACGAGCAGACGATTCGTGGCTGGTACCTGGCCTACTACATACCCACCATGACACAGCTCGATGCGCTCGACAAATTGCCGGAGAAGCGGATCGAGCTGCTCAAAGATCTGCGCAGTACGCGTACCCCTGACGTGCACAAGGCCGTGCTGGATATCATCTATAGTGAAGTCCAAAAAATCACCGGTCCCAGCTTCAAAGCCAGTGACGGGACCGACGTGTTTTTGCACCCAGCAGTTCGGTATAACGCGATGCTCTTGTTGGGCGACTTGAACAACATTGAAGCCAAAGGGGTGAATCAGCGTTATCCCGATCCGTACATGCCCGCTTTCGCTCTCCTGGTTAGAACAGCACTAATTGACAAAAATCAGCCGGACTATCTCAGAATGGCAGCCCTCGTCGGAATCAAGCGTCATGCAATACTGGATTTGTACCGAAAGTCCAACAAGATTCCCGTTACCACACGAACAAAGCTGATTGAAGCGCTGATGACGACGGTGAATCAGAAGACACCACCGGAGACAATCAAGCGTAGCGCGGCGGGACATGTCTGGATGCGACGCCGGTCGATCGAAATCGTGGGGATTCTGGGTGGCTTGGAGTTAACCGACATCGGCGACGCGACGAACGTGGCCCTGCAGTTGATTGTGGCGGATCGTAACGAGGCGCCGTCACTGCGTTGTACAGCCGCCGCAACATTGCGACTGACTTCGGACAAGGCGAAGATTGATAGCCTGCAGGCGACCGAAAAACTTGGGGCCTTGGCCACGCAGATTTGTCGGCGCGAACTCGCTTGGATCGATGCTGAATTAGCCAAGAAACCTAAGGCTGTCGGCGCGAACGGCTTTGATTCAGGCATGGGCGGCTACGGCGGCGAAGGCGGTTTCGGTGGCGAAGGTGGTTTCGGCGGTGAAGGTGGTTTCGGCGGCGAAGGGTCTGACGGCGGGCTTGGCGGTGGATCTGCTGCGGCGCCAGGTTCCTCCGGGATGATGGGACCAGGCATGGGACCAGGCATGGCACCAGGCATGGGACCAGGCATGAGTGGCATGGGTGGCATGGGTGACATGGAAGGTTATGGCGGAGAGATGTCACTGGCAACTGACAACCCTCGGCTCGACTTGGCACGACGGCGACTGAAATACCAATTGATCTGTGTCTATGATGGTCTTAACGGTGTTCGCAAGATCGACGCACCTTCTGACCAAACTGGCCGGCGTAAGAAAATCCTCGATCGATTTGCGGCGATCATGCAGGCCACGGATCTGGTTGAGCTGGAAGAAGATCAACCGAAATCGTTGGATACACTTGCCAAGCAAGTCAGGAGCGCGATGAGCGAACTGGAGGCGATCACGGGCGGTCCGCCGGTCGAGGCGGAAGCCGAAGTCGACGAACCGGCCATCAGCGCCGAACCAGGAATTGACTCCGCGCCGGCTGCACCCACAGCTCCCGCACCGGGGCCTGCCCCGGCTACCGTACCAGGGAATGGTCCTGCATCAGTTCCCGCGGCTACGCCCGCGCCTGGTGCGACGCCCGCTCCGGCTCCCGCAGCCACCACACCCGCGCCTGGTTCGACACCCGCGCCTGGTTCGACACCCGCGCCTGGTTCGACACCCGCGCCTGCCGGTGGCACTGGTCCAGCGGCTGCAGTGCCTGGAACTTAGCGCAAGGTGCGACCGGTTTTCTTCGCACGTGCAGCGTCTCTGCGCCGGCGTCACATTACCAATGGACTATCGGGCCCATCGCCGGGCTTTTGGGCTCATCGAAACAGGCAGTTTCTGGTGGGCACGTGCCGTCACGGTTTTGGCGACCAAAGGCATCGTGTGGCCCAGGACTCTTACGGATAGGTTTGGTACGACCATGTGACAATGTCGCCCGTCTGTACGAGGCAGATACCAAAACTTCGGTCTGCCTGCTTTCCGTTGACGCGATAGATCCAACTCCGACCGCGCGGGTTGTTTGCGAGATCGTCGATCTGTGAGAGGAAAGCCGTCGCCTTCTTGCCACGTTGCTTGATCTGAATGCCGCGCGGGTGCTTTGACGCTGCCACGGTCACGTCTTGGACGGTCATCTTGTCTTTCCACTTGATTTGATGAAAGTGCTTCTTCACCCCGTCACCGTAGTCAATGATCACCTGCACGGTGTTTCTTCGGACACTCTTCTTTTCGGCAGTTTGTTTCTTTGTGTCAGCTTGAGGCGACTCCGCGGACAACACGGGATGCATTAAGGTGGCCCACAGCAAGACAACCGCAACAAGGCCGAACGCCACTACCGACGGAAATTTCTTCACGGTGAGATCCTCCAGGATGGTCTTCAATCTGGCGGACGGCAACAAGGCGATTTGCCGTCGTTTTCTTGCGTTAGTCTCATTATGGTCGGAAACTTGTCGTATTTGAGTCAAGTTTTAGCGACGGGCACCGACTGCAGGTTGGTCGGGGAGCGGGTTAACGGGACCGAGCGGTAGCTCGGATTGGTTCGAGGCGCTGCCTCGTTAGGAGCCTCCAACCTCCTGGCGACTCCGCTGCAATTGCAGTTGGGGTTTTCCTCTACGTCAAAGAAAGTTAGCATTTTCTTGCTTGGTGGAGCTTTTGCTTACTCGGCCGCCGATCGATCGGCCCACCGGTCACGACACGGATGACGCGACAACAAGGATAGCCAACTCATGCCCGGCGCTCAAACGCTAACACTCTCGATGCCCGAACCAGACGTTGCTCTGTTGACGTTTGACACTCCTGACAAGGGCGCCAATGTGCTCTCAACCTCGGTGCTCGAAGAGCTCTCCATGCATCTTGATGCCTTGGATGGGCGCGATGACATCGCTGGTTTGATCATCTGTTCGGGCAAGCCGGGAATGTTCATCGCCGGTGCCGATTTGCGGGAGTTCGTCGCATCGCTCGACGTCGAAAAAGATCAGATCGTGCAAATGTGTCGCCGAGGCCAGACGCTATTTGGCCGTTTGGCGAAAAGTAACTTCGTCACGATTGCCGCGATTGACGGGATTTGTGTGGGTGGCGGCGCAGAACTGGCGATTTGGTGCGACCGGCGTTTGATGAGCAGCGGGCCCAAGACGGAGTTTGGTTTTCCGGAAGTCAAATTGGGCTTGTTCCCTGGCTGGGGAGGAACGGCGCGAGCACCTCGCATTACGGGACTGGGTAATGCTGTCGAGATGATCACTGGCGGCGAATCAGTCAACGCCAAGACTGCACGATTGATGAACCTCGTCTCCGACGTCGTTGCGCCGGACCAGTTGATTCCCGCGGCGATCGCCATGATTCGTCACGAACAGACCAGCGGCGACTACAAACAGGATCGCCAGTGCTGGTCACGGCCTTTGCCCATTTCGGAAACGGAGCTCGGTTTTCTGGGAGCCACAGCGTCAGCCGTGATTCGAGGGCAGACCAAGGGCCAATATCCAGCCCCCGAAGCTGCGTTGGAAGTCATGCTGGAGGCGGCGTCGACGGATGTTGAAACCGCCTGCCAAATGGAAGCCGAAGGCATGGCGCAGTTATTCGGTTCCTCGGTGAACGCATCATTGTTGAACGTCTTTTTCCTGACCGATCGTAACAAGAAGGACAGTGGCGTCGACAGCCTTAGCGACGCTGGCCTCAAGCCGGCCACGGTCAGTAGCGTGGGTGTTGTCGGCGCGGGAATCATGGGGGCGGGGATCGCCGCCGCAAATATTCGACGCGGAGTCTCCGTCGTGATTGACGACGCCTCGAAAGAGACACTGCGAGAAAGCGCGCAGTCGATCCTGGAGGAGGCGGCGTATGATCGAGAACTCAAAGGACCTGACGGTCATCGCGTGGCTGAACTTGCGCCGTCACTGGATCTCTGTATGGTCGACCAGGAATTTGCCGACTGTGACGTCTTCATCGAGGCCGTCGTGGAGAATCTCGACGTCAAACGGCAAGTCTTTGCACGGATCGAGCCGCACTTGCGCGATACCGCGATCTTGGCTTCAAACACGTCCACGATTCCAATCACAACCATGGCGGAGAATGTGAGACACCCGGAACGGTTCTGCGGAATTCACTTCTTCAATCCCGTTCGCCGCATGAAGCTGGTTGAGATTATCCGAGGCGAAAAGACCAGCGACGAGACTGTGACGACGGCCGTTGCGTACACAAAACGAATCGGCAAGATGCCGATCGTGCTGAATGACGGACCGGGATTTCTGGTGAATCGCCTGTTGTTTCCTTACATGAGCGAAGCGCTCGCCTTGTTGTCCGAAGGTGCCAGGATCAAGGATATTGATCGCGCCGCCAAAGCATTTGGTATGCCGATGGGGCCAATCGAATTGTATGATTTGGTTGGCATTGACACTGCCACGTTTGCGGGCCAGACGATGTCCGACGCGTTTCCCGAACGTATCGTTTCGTCACCCATTCTGCCGGCAATGGTGAAGGCGGGCAGACTTGGGAAGAAAAGTGGACTGGGGTTCTTCAGCTACAAGAACAAGCGAAAGCGTGCCGCACCCGACCCCGGGCTGGACGCATTTCTGTCGGAGTACATCGCCAGTGATCGAGCCTTCGCGCGTGATGAGCTGACCGATCGTCTTTTCATGCCGATGCTGCTCGAAGCCACACGTGCACTGGAAGACAACATTGTGCGAGATCCCCGCGACATCGATCTGGGTTTGATTTTCGGACTGGGCTTTCCGCCATTCAAAGGCGGGCTGATGTTTTGGGCCGATCACGTGGGTGCCGTGGCGCTGGTCGAAAAGCTTAAGCCCCTCGAGAGTGTCGGCGTTCGTATGCAGCCGACACAAACACTACTGGAGATGGCCCAATCTGGTAAGACCTTCTACCCCGAGTGAACAGAGCGGCAGGACAGCTAACCAATCCGGGTGAACGCTCGGCGACCTGCTTGCCGAAAACCGGATCGACGCGGAGCAAGATTATGAACAGCGCTGTTGTAGTTGATTGTCTACGAACCCCGATCGGTCACGCTCACAAAGATCGGGGCTGGTTTCGTCATGTCCGAAGCGACGATCTGGCAGTGACCTGCGTCAAAGCGTTGGTCGAGCGAACGGGGATCGACTCGTCGGTCATCGAAGACATTTTGATGGGTAACACGCAGCAGACGATGGAGCAAGGACTGAACGTGGCAAGGACCATCGGGTTGATGGCCGGATTGCCGGTTGAGTCAGGCGGGGCCACCATCAACCGTCTCTGTGGTAGCAGCCTTCAGGCCGTCAACCAAGCGGCACACGCGATCGCGGCGGCCAGCGAGGATGTGCAAGTTGCCGGTGGACTCGAGCATATGAGCCACGTGCCAATGGATCACGGTTTAGACCTCAATCCCAAGCTGTTCCACCGTACCAGCAAAGGTGCGCTGATGATGGGTGTGACGGCCGAATTCCTGGCGCAGACCACCGACATTTCGCGCGAAGACCAGGACATGTTTGCCTTGCGAAGCCATCAGAAGGCCGCGGCCGCCCACGCCAACGGCGAATTCGATCGCGAGATTGTGCCCGTGTTTGGCCATGACGAAGACGGTCAGCGCAGGCTGATGAAAACCGACCAATGTGTCCGCACCGATTCGACGCTCGAAGCCTTGGCCGCGCTCGCTCCCGCCTTTATGCCTGGCACGGGGTCCGTAACGGCGGGCAACAGTTCGCCACTCAATGACGGTGCCGCCGCGATGCTTGTGATGTCTGCAGAGAAAGCCAAATCACTGGGCTTGAAGCCGCTGGTCCGCATCCGCACAACGGCCATCGCCGGAGTAGAACCGTCGGTGATGGGAACCGGCCCGGTTCCTGCCACCAAGAAGGCGCTGGCCCGTGCAGGTGTCGAACTTGCCGACATCGATCTGATCGAATTGAACGAAGCATTTGCCGCACAGGCGATCGCCTGCATTCGAATGCTGAAGCTGGACGAAGGAAAAGTCAATGTACGGGGCGGCGCCATCGCCATTGGCCACCCGTTGGGGGCCAGTGGCGCCCGGATCGCGACGACGTTGATTCAAGCGATGGTCGATCGTGATGCGACTTTGGGGTTGGCCACGATGTGTATCGGCGTCGGGCAGGGTATCGCCACGGTCTTTGAACGCGTCTAGCAGCCTGTTGTTTAGTTGACCAGAGACTCCCAGGCACCGATCAGCAGTTCCGCGGCCCTATCGATCTGTTCTTCTGAAGTGTACCAACCAACGCTTAGCCGAACCGTTCCCTGCGCGATGTCTGGTGTGACGCCCATCGCGGCGAGCGTGGGGGAGACCCGTGTCAGGCCGCTATGACAGGCGGAACCTGTCGAGGCGCACAATTCGGGAATTCGCGCCAATAAATCCGCGCCCACGACGCTGGGGAAATTGACGCTCAACGTGTTCGGAAGCCGTTCCGATTTTTGTCCGTTTAAGCCGAGCCGTGGTCCGATTTCTCCGCGCAGTCGCGCTAGCAGTCGATCTCGCAACATTGCCATCCGGTCGCCCGATTCGTCCAACGCCTTGCGGACCAACGAGGAAGCCTGGCCTAAAGCAACGATGTAGGGTGTGTTCTCTGTGCCCGGACGCAGGCCGCGTTCGTGCCCCGCGCCATAGATCACGGGCTCTAAGGGCACCGAGCGATTGACATAGAGAGCTCCGACTCCTTTCGGCGCATAAATCTTGTGGCCGGCAATGGAGAGCATATCGACGCCCAATTCGCCGACCATGGTGCGGATCTTTCCAACCGTTTGTGCGGCATCGGTGTGAACCAGAACATTATTTGCATGGCAAACTTCGGAGATCTGTCGGATCGGCTGGATGACTCCCGTTTCATTGTTTGCGTGCATGACACTGACCAGTCGCGTGTCTGGCCGCAATGCCGCATCGATCGCCTCCGGCTCGACGATTCCCTGCGAATTCGCTTTCACAAAAGTTACAGCGATCCCCAGCCGCTCTAGTTGCTTGGCGGGCTCGATGATCGCGGGATGCTCGATGTCGGTCGTCACGAGATGGCCCGTCTTGGTCGGAACGTCGCGGAGCAGCATTCCCTGTAGCGCCAGGTTGTTGGCTTCAGTGCCACCCGATGTAAACACGATCTCGTCGCGGTCGGCGCCCAGAATCGCGGCGACTCGTCCCCTCGCATCTTCAATGGCCGCATTGGCGGCTCGTCCTAGTGAGTGAGTGCTGGAAGGGTTGCCGTAGTGTTCGCACAGAAACGGCAACATCGCCTCCTGAACGCTGGGGGCAATCGGCGTTGTCGCGTTGTAGTCGAGATAAATCTGTTGCATGTTCATCGTTCCTGACGGATCTTCAGGCCGGATTGACACCCTAGACTCCCTAACCGGAATCACGTGGCCATCATCATCGATTCTATCGAAATAACCGATACCAACGGTATAGCCCTTACCTGGAACGCAAGGTTCAAAAGGCTATTGTGCTCGTGAATACCGGAATTCAGGGAAGTGGAGTGTAAACCTCCCGCCGTCCCGCGACTGTAAGAGTGACGACGGCCGAATTCGCCACTGGTTGCTGCGGCAACTGGGAAGGCCGGCCGAAGGATGAACTCGAGCCAGGATACCTGCTCCGGCGCTGACAATTCAATTCCTCGTGGAAGGAATAAAGAACTCATGCGTCATCATCAACTAATAGGCCTCTTCGTGGTTCTCGCGATCAGCGCGAGTTCGCACTCACTACCTGGTCAGGATCCAGACTCCGAACCATTGGTCCAGTTGCCAGATACCGTGGTGACGGGACGACCAGATGCCTTTCCTGCCAACCCGCTGGGCGACGATACCCTCTTGACGCCATTGCGCAGTGAGTCCCTCGCACGAGAGAATGCTTCGTCTGTTACCGTGATCACGGGCGAACAGATACAGCAGCGGCGACAGTCCACCGTGCTCGAAGTGTTACGTAGCGTTCCCGGAGTTGACGTGGTTCAGTCTGGAGGTCCCGGCAGACAAGCGTCGGTGTTCATGCGGGGTGGAAATTCCGAGCACACCAAGGTCTTGCTGGATGGGATTTCGCTGAACGATCCCAGTTCCCCCAACCGAGCTTTTGATTTTTCGTCGCTGACCGTCGACAACATCGAACGGATAGAGGTCGTCCGCGGTCCACAGAGCATGGCCTACGGTTCGGATGCCATTGGAGGCGTGATTAACATTATCACGCGACGCGGTGAGGGGCCTGCTTCAATTCGCGCCAACGCCATGGGCGGTAGTTTTGGTACGCATCAAGAACGGATTTCGATCAGTGGAGGTGACGAGCGGAAGTACTATTCGATTGCCGGGTCGTACTTTGACACAGATGGAATCACGGCAGTCAGCAATCGTTTCGGTGGTGTTGAAAAGGACGCATTTCAGAACGCCGTTATCTCTGGGCGAGTGGGTTGGAATGTCACCGATACGCTGAACGTCGACTACGTCTTTCGTTACAACGATTTCGATTCCGAAGTGGACGGCTTTCTGGTTGATAACACCATTCGTGAGAATCGCGCTCAGCAGTTCTTTCAGCGGCTGCAACTCGAATCGCAGCATATGGATGGACTCATCGTCAGCCGAGTTGGTTTCAGCCAAACCGACTACAACCGCCTCGATACGGATCCTGGAGCGTTCGGCACACCCGAATTTGATGGCGATTTTCGGCAAGTCGACTGGCAGAGTATTTTACAGCTGACTGATAACAACACATTTTCTGCGGGTATCGACTATTGGCATGAAGAGGCTCGTGCGAGCACGGCCCCTCGTGTGCCGCGGAACCTCGCGGGCATTTACTTACAGGATCAATTCAGTTTTCATGATCGGTCGTTTTCAACGGTGGGCGTTCGGTGGGATGATCATAGTACGGGTGGAACGGCGCAGACCTATCGCTTCACACAGCTGTTTAGCATCGACGAGACGGGCACGAAGATCCATGGCAGCATCGGCCGCGGTTTCAAAGCACCGTCGGTCGCACAGAGTTCGACGTTCTTCTTTCTCGGTGATCCCACGCTTCGTCCTGAGTTTAGTAAAGGGTGGGACGTTGGAATCGGACAAGAGTGGTGCTGCGGCAACGTAGCTTTGGATTTCACCTACTTCCGCAACGACTATCGCGATCTGATTGTATTTGATTTCCCAACTTTCACCCTGCGAAACGTCGGCTTGGTGGAATCTTCGGGTGTCGAGCTAACCGCTTATGTGCAACTGACAGATGTTTCATCGCTAGCCGCGTCCTACACCTACACCGATACCGAGAATCTGGTGACCAACACGCAGTTGCTGCGTCGTCCGCGGAACAAGGCCAGCCTGAGCGCTCATCATCGCTTCAACGACGATCGAGCGTCAGTGAACGCGTACCTCAACTATGTCGGCAGCCGGCAAGATTTCGGTACCGCGGCAGTCACGACACTGGGCGACTACGTCAGGTTTGATTTGACGGGCACATATCGCCTCGATCAAAGCTGGGAGCTGTTCGCCAGACTGGATAACGTGACCGACACTGACTACGAAGAGGTATTTGGGTTCGCCACGGTCGGGATCTCCGGCTACGCTGGCGTGAATTTCACGCATTGAGCTCGGCACGTGACGTGTGGTCAGGTCTAGCTTTGGAATATTCACTAGCCTGCGAGCTTTGCAATTGCAAACTAGCGTTGGCCAACGGCCATCGATCACCGTAGCCTGGGGCATCGCCCCAGGAATCGTAAGCAATTGGTCGTGTTTGGCCGAAGGCCATAATCATCGGTG
>JASLPZ010000222.1:0-12037 GCA_030744725.1 Pirellulaceae bacterium | reverse complement strand
CTAGCGTTACGCGTTTCACACCACGTAAACTAACAGGAGGCTGCGATTTAGGCTTCATTGAACGGTATTGGGGCTAGCCCCGATCGACCGTGAGTTCCCAACACGATGAGGTCGATGTCGTTGTCTTTTGCATAGCCAAGAATGCCCAGGAACGCAGGCCCTGCGACGGTCGCTCGCACTGCCTTTCGCGCGGGTGCCACCTGCCCAAGGGCCTTTTCGGCGGCCTCGCGTGATTCTTGGACGCGGGGGCTGAGCGCCAACCCGCCTACGAAGACCGGCGTTGAGCTGGCGTGTGCCTCCAGAACGTGAAGCAGATGAAGCTCGGCATCAAACTTGTCGGCAAGTGCGCACGCGTACCCAATCGCATCGGCCGAAGACTCGCTGAAATCAGTCGCTGCCAGAATGTGTTTCAGTTCGATCATAGCTCTCACCTCAACGTGAAGCGGGCTCTCTGCTGCCAGTGGAGCCGCATCACTGCTCAAAGGTTGGTGAAACAGAGTCAATGGTAACGCATCATCAGTCCTCCAGATCGTCTATTTGCAAACCTTGGGCCAACACCAGATTTTGCTCTGCCAGCTGCTACGCAGACGACAGAGGCGCGCACACGTGCGAAATCGCGCGTCCACCTGGCAAACCTGTTCGAAAGGCTTGTGGTCCTCTGCTGCCGCGGGTTTGTCGAGCGGTGGAGAACGATTGTTGTCGATTGCCGCGACGGCCACCAGCCAAGCGGTGGAGAACAGAAGATGACTTCTGAGCAACGTGAGTATTCGTCTGTTGGCGAGATCAGCAGACCTGAGCCGAACGCGAAATGGCTGTCTCTAGTTCCGACGCTTTGATCGGCTTGGTGAGAAAAGCGACAACGTGTTCGCAGCCGCAACGGTTGTCGAGTTCGGTGGCGTCGAGCGAGGAGATGACGATCACCGAGACGGGATGTTCGTGGCCGATTTGCCGGACTGCCTCGATGCCGTCCATTCCCGGCATGAGGACGTCGGTGATGATCAAATCAGGCGGTGGCGAGCCGCATTGCTCGACCAACTCGCGACCGCTTCCGACCGACGCAGTTACTTCGTGGCCTAGACGGCGTACGATCTCTTCAAAGAACCGTCGGATCTCGGCTTCGTCGTCGGCGATGGCGATTCGCAGCGGCTTGGTCATTCCTCTTCTCGCGGCAGCGTGATAATGAATTCGGCCCCGCTGTGCTGACCAGCACCCACGGCAATGTTGCCTTGGTGGGCTTCGATAATTCGCTGTGCAATCGCCATGCCTAAACCGGTGCCCTTGGATTTGGTGGTAAAAAATGGCTCGAAAATCCGATTCTTCTCTTCATTCGTCAGACCTGGTCCGTTGTCCCGCACGTACACGCACACCGCCGGCGCGCCGTCGTGCTGCGCGTCGTGGCAAATAATCTCGATTTCGGCCGGGTCGCCGCAGGCCGCTAGAGAGTTCTCCATCAGGTTACGAAACACCTGCTCGATGCGGAATTCGTCCACTCGGAAGTGCAAGTCCAAGCCATTGGTTTCATCGCGAAACCTGGTCTGTCGATCCTGCCGCACGTGGCCCAGATTCGCCCAGGCCTGCAACCAGATTTCTCGCAGATCATAGGTCTGGCGATTGAGGTTGAGCGGAGCAGCGTATTCGCGCAGCTCGTCATACAACTTGGTCAGATTGTCATTCGCCTTTTCGATACGTTCCAATTCCCTCAACAGATCGGGATTGTCTTCGAGGTCGAGTCGCAACATCTCGACGCCGGCTTGGATTCGTTGCAGTGCATTGCGGCTCTCGTGCGCGATGGCCGAGAGGACTTGTCCCATTGCGGCGAGCCGTTCATTTTGTTCCGCCCGCTTGCGATAGGTGATGTCTTTGACGAATCCGCAAAACACAGTGCCGTCCTGCACGGTCAACGGCACGATGCTCACTTCAATCGGGAATTCGCCGCCATCATAGCGCATCGCCGTGAGTTCCATTCGCTCGTTCAGCATCTTCCCCTCGCCGGTCGCGAAGTATGCTTCCAGGGCCATGTGGTGTGCTTCACGGAACCGCTCGGGAATGATTGTTTCCGCGAGCGGTTTTCCGATGACCTCATCCGCCGGCCAACCAAACATCGTGGCGGCCCGCGGATTCCACTCCGTGATGCTTCCGTCCGAGTCCATCACAACGATGGCATCGAGCGCCGACTCGATGATACGGTGTTGCCGCTCTTCACTTTCCCGCAATAATTGGTTGGCCCGCTGGCTTTCTATGATTCGCTTCAATTTTGCGCGGAGCAGGTCCGCGTCGATCGGCTTTAAGAAGTAGTCGGCGACGCCGTTGCGCAGCGCGGCAATTGTACCCTCGATGTCGGAGTAAGCAGTGACAACCAGCAGCCGTGCGTTAGGCGCGAGGCGACGGAGCTGTGGCAGGATCTCATCTGAGTTGCCGTCAGGAAGCTTGCGGTCCAGGATCAATGCGAAGTAGTCGGACCAGTTATCACGATCGAGCGTCTCAGCTAGCGTTTCGGCCGTATCGATGCGGTAGCCGTCCAGCGCCAGGATGCGGCGCAGACTCGCACTCACTTGCGCGTCGTCTTCGACCAGAAGTAGGGCCGGGTCTGATTCAGGCATTGGCAGTTGACTCGGTATTCTCGTGGGCAAAGTGATCGGGGCCTGTTTTGTCGCTCATGGCTCTTTTGACTCTTTCTCTTCTCCTGCCAGCGGCAGGATTAGTTGGAATGTCGATCCTTGCCCCAGTTTGCTTTGTACTTCCAATCTTCCGTGGTGCAAGTCAGCATATCGTTTTGAAATCGCCAGCCCTAGTCCGATACCTTTGGCTTTCCTGGTGAAAAGCGGTTCAAAAACTCGTTGCAGGTCTTCGTCCGCGATGCCCAGCCCCGTGTCCTTGACGGTCACCGTGGCCTCACCGCTGTTCGCGTTGCAGGTTACCGTCAGTGTTCCACCGTCGGGCATGGCTTGGACGGCATTGCGAAGAAGGTTGCCCACAATTCGTTCAACCTGGCCTCGGTCGGCAGAGACATCGAGAACGCCGTGGCAGGCCGCACGCTCAAGGTGAATCGAGTCGGGGATCTCGGTTGTCTTCAGGGCCCGCTCGACCGCTTCGCGCAGTGGAAACTGTTCGGAGCTATGTTTGGGGTCACGTGTGTAATCCAGCAGTTCCGTGATGATGTGGTTTGCTGATTTCACCTCGGTCTCGATCTCGTGCAAGCACTGCCGAGATTCTTCGTCGAATTGATCGCCAGTTTCTCGCAGGTAGTAGACGGCGTTCTTGATCACAGCCAAGGGGTTGCGGATTTCATGGGCCATGCCGCCGGAGAGTTGCCCCAGCAGTGCGAGCCGTTCGCGTCGGACCAATTGATCCTGTGCATCTTTGAGTTCCCTGGAGCGTTGCTCGACCCGCTCTTCCAATTCCTCGTTGAGCTCTGCCAGCTCTTGCTCAGCCTGCTTGCGTTCGGCCAGCTCCTGCTGAGCCATCTCGTACAGCTGTTCCAGTCGCCGGATCAAAGGGTTACTGATCCGCAAGAACAGCAGCGAGGCGAGAAAGACGACCACGACCGCCGAGGTGAATCCCAAGAGAGCGGCCTTCACGAACGGTGCCCGCACCTCGGCCAAGTCGATCTTGGCTACAATCCCCAGGTCCAACTCGGCGACTGGCTCGTGCGCCGCCAAAACGACCTTGCCGCGATAGTCGAGCCCGATCAATGTGTCTGATTTTCCCGAGAGCGCTCGCCGCATTGGCTCGGCCCGTTCCGCACCCCACAGGATGGGCATTGGGCTCTCCAAGTCGTGATGCCGGTGACTGAGCAGGAACACAATCCGATCGCCGTCTCGCTTGGCGAGGGCGAATTCTCCTGTCTCGCCAAATCCTTCGTATTGCTCGTGCGCATCGATGATCTGGCTCAACGTGGCGGCTTCGGAGCCCGCGGGAAAGTCCTCACTGAATTCTGCATCAAATCGAGCCACCGCTTCGATCAGACGCGCCTGACTTTGCGCGATCTCGACCAACCGCTGCTGTGTCTGTTCGATCGCCGCGCGATATAGCGCGGAGACAGCGATTCCCCCCACGACCAGCGAGACACCTGTCATGATCAGGACTAATGTAAAGAGCCTGGTGCGCTCGCCCGTCACCCGACCGCGAACAAATGTTACCTCGCCGTATTTGACAGAAAGAATCGCGGTGGCCCAGATCGCGAACAATGCCAGGAAACGGTTGAACAGCACCATCCACATCGTGCCACCGCTGGGGGAGAACATGAGGCCGAGAATCGTCAGGGCACTGGCAGCGGCGGAAGTCAACCATGTGTAGTGCCGCCGCCCGGACTGCAACGAGAGCAACACGACCACGACATAGAGAACGCCCCCGGCGACGCCCAGTGGGATCACCAGATCCAATACGAAGATCCCCGCCGCCAAGAGGACGATCAAAGCAAGAAGACGCCGATCTGCCTTTGCTGCGGAAGCCACGGGATTACATCTCTCCTTCAAGAAAAGCTCAACAAGTCCCATCGGGACGGAGGGCGGCAGGCTTGACAGTCGAGGATCAGCCGGTCAATTCTAGGCTGATCCTCAATCGATGGCACTTCAGACATCGGCTGGTATCAACAAGTCGCACACACCGGTGTGATATATAGCGCACTCAACGCAATCTTCTCACAATTCTCAACTAACGGTGCCCTCAAGAAAGAAATTTCGAAAGGCACCGTTCCAGCGTGGTGAAACTCATCTTCGACGGCGTCGAGCCAAGAAACAATAGCCGAAACAGGACACGGGATCCCATCGATCGGAAACGAACGGTCAGGTTTCCGGGGGGGAACTCATTCCAAAAGCAGGCCACATTTTGATGTTGGCACGAAGTTTGCGTAAAAACTGTCACCGGACCTCGCGACCCGTCGCGAGCTACCCGCGTTAAGAAAGGAGGAATCTCGTGACACGTACGCCCATGCTGACAACACCCCCCGCCGCACCGCTACACACCGCTGACGATCACTGCAAGATCACGATCGAGCAATTGGCGATTCGCCGTCTGGAACAACATCCTTACTTCCGCGGACGCGCCGGCAAGATCGATGTGGAATACCGATCCGGCACATTGATTCTGAGTGGCCAGTTGCCGTCGTTCTATCTCAAACAGATCTTGCAAGAAGTGCTTCTGCACGAGGATGGCGTAGTACAGATCGATAATCGCGTCGTCGTGGTCTGCCCTCACGGCCTAAGCAGCCAAGGAGAAGATTAGCACTGCTAGCGACGTATCACGGCATCACGAACTCGTGCTCCGGGTGCCGGACGGTCAGCACTGGACATGGTGCTTTGCGAACCACTCTTTCCGCAACGCTGCCGAGCAAAACGTGCGACAACCCAGATCGGCCGTGAGTGCCCAAAACGATCAGGTCGATATTTTTGTCTTTGGCGTAGCGAACGATCTCCAGAAACGGGCTGCCTTTTCGCAACTCGCGCACCACGGTGTGCTTCTCGTCCCAGGGTGAGCCTGGTTGCTGGTCCAATTGTGCGCTGATGGCGACTCACTGCTGCTGAACAAAATCATCGATCGGCATCATCTCGGGATCGACGAACAGTGGCGTCGTATCATCCAGGACCGATAGCAAGTGCAACTCGGCCTCAAAGCGATCGGCCAACTCGCACGCGTATCGTAGCGCTTTTTCACTGTACTTGCTGAAGTCCGTAGGTGCGAGAATCCTGTTGAGTTGGATCATGGTGGATCTCCTCCGATGGGGTTGCGCGGCTTGCTGCCTGCACTTTACATCATCGCTGACAGAAGATGAAGTCACCCTTTGCCCTTCGCTCTTTGCCTCGTGCCTGGTTGACAAACCAGTTACGCCTGCAGCGCCATTGCCGCGAGCACGCGTTCGCGGGCGAGTTGAACTGCCGCTTCACGAGGTTGGAGCTTTTTGTCGCGTGACCGTGTGAGCACTTCTTTCGTGTTACGGCGGACCTTCATGGAAATCTGATCGAACGCGTAGTTCTCGTTTCCTCCGTGGTACTCGACGGCGCCGCAGATCACTCCGCCTGCGTTGGCGATGAAGTCGGGAACGACCAAGACGCCGCGTTTGTGCAGCGCGGCTTCGGCCTCTGCCGTGGCCGGAATGTTCGCACCTTGCAGAATCAGTTTCGCTTGAATTCCGGCCACGTTTTCGATGTGAATGCAATCAGGTCTCGCCGCTGGAATCAGGATGTCGCACGGCACTGCAAACAGCTCGGATTGCGAGATCTGCTGCCCACCTCCATACACGGTCACGTTGCCAGCTTCCTGTTTGACCCGCACCAGTTCGTTCACATCGATACCGTTCGGATTGTGCACGGCACCTTGCGAGTCGCTGGCCGCAATAAGCTTGCAACCCTTCACCGTAAGATAGCGAGCGGCGTGTTGGCCGACGTTGCCAAAGCCTTCGATCGCGACTCGTGCCCCGTCCAAGTCCAAATCGCAGAACAACGCGGCGATCTCGGCACACTGCGCGAGCCCGTACCCCGTGGCACCAATCTCGTCGAGCGGGATTCCACCTAGCACTCGTGGCAGTCCGACGGAGCGCCCGATTTCGTCCTGAATCCAGGCCATGCATTGTTCGTCCGTTCCCATATCCGGTCCGGGAATGTAGTCGACCAGAGGTTGGATTGCCCGCGCAAAGGCACGTACCAGGCGTGGCTTGTCGGCCGTTTTGGGATCCGCGATGATGCCTGCTTTCCCGCCACCGTGCGCCAGTCCAGCGGCCGCGTTCTTCATCGTCATGGCTCGCGCTAAGCGAAACACCTCTTCGCTCGACACATCTGCCGCCATACGAACACCACCAATCGCAGGCCCACACGCGACATTGTCGACCACAACGATCCCCTTCAAACCGCTGGCCGGTTCATAGACGTGCATCACCTTTGCCGGTCCCAACTCGTCGCAAAAACGATCGTAGTCGAATGTGGTTGTTCGCATCGCATCATCTCCCTTCTGGTTGGCTGGCGTGTGCTTCAGCGACCTTGGAGCTTGAAGACAGTTCGTGCCAATAGGCGTCCACGTTCGCCTGGAGCTGGTCAAGCAGATCTTGTTGTCGTGTGGGCTTGAATAGGTGCCGAAAGCGTCGCTGCGGTTCGAGGTACTCAGCGACTGGGCGAAAATGATTGGGGATGTAAGTGTGTCGGATCTTGCCGTGAACAGCTTCCTTCAGCGGCCAGATCCCTGTTTCCACTGCCAGTTTCGCGATGTCGTAACCGATAGCCGGATCGAAGCCCCATCCCGTCGGGCAGATTGCCAGGCTCGTGAACAACTTCGGTCCCTCGAACTTCAACGCACGATGCACCTTCTCAGCCAAATCCACCGGTTCGTGAGCCGAGACAGTGGCGACATAGGGTGGATGCTGAGAACGCCAAATCTCGAAAATGTCTTTCTTCCGCTGATGACTGCCCAGTGGGGACGTAGCGGTGCGAGAGCCGAGCGGCGAGGCGGCGGACATCTGGAAGCCGGTATTACCGTACGCTTCGTTGTCATAACACAAGTACCAGAAATCCAACCCGCGATGGATTGCACCCGACGTTGACGACAAGCCCATGTCCAACGTCGAGCCATCACCCGCCAAGACCATGACTTTCAGGTCTTCGTCCTCCGGTAGCCCCCGCTTCTGCCGTAGCACATCCAAGGCATCACGAATGCCTTGCGCTCCGGCGGAAGGACTGCCCATCGTTGTGTAGAGCCAGGATGACCGCAGCGGTGTGTAAGGATAGATCGCCATCAAGGTCATGCAGCCGGCGGCATTCACGACAACAACGTTGCCGCCCATCACCTTGTGCATGAGCCGCATCGTAGCCAGCCCTCCGCAGCCCGCGCACAGCGGCGAACCGGGGCTCAGAAACTCCTCCTGCGGAAGATCTTTAGGACTCTTGTAGTAGTTTCGTTTCACTCGCATGGCATCATCACCTCGACCGGTTTTCCCGCCGTCTCTAAACGCTGTCGAATCTGCTCCATCTCTTTCTGTGTCATCAGCAGTTCAGGCCGGATCTGGCCATCACCTGCTTGGGCTCGAAGCAAGGTCTCAAGGACGTGATCAAATTCGGCACGACCGATGTCCTTTCCACCAAGACCTCCTATGAAGGATCGCAGGGCAGGAATATCGCTTGAACCGGCCATGGCAGCGGCAAGTTCATGAAACAAGATTCCTCCCAAGCCGGGTGAGATGTTCTGGTCGATTACGCCGACCACTCGACGACCTCGCAGTGCGGCAGTCACCTCTTGCATCGGAAAGGGACGGACTAATCGCAGCCGCAACAGACCAACCCGATGACCTTGTTCGCGCCAACGATTGACAGCCGCTTTGCCTTTGGTAGCAAAGGAACCAACCATGACGAGGACCAAATCGGCGTCATCCAGCCTGTAACCTTCGTACGGGCCATATCGTCTGCCAAAACCACGGGCAAACGCGTCAGCCGTCTCGGCGTGCACATCCAGCACATTTTCCATCGACCGATGCATCTGATAACGGAAGTAGCTGTAGGTTGCTCCATCAAGAACGGCGACTCCTTGGGCAATCGGGTGCGACGCGCGAAACGGTGGATGATTGGCTTCAAATGCTGGCAGAAATTCGGCGACCTGGTCAGCCTCCGGAATCTCGACGCCTTCCCGCGTGAACGAGAGAAAGAAACCATCCAGATTGACCAGCACGGGCAACGACACGCGCGGATCCTCTGCGATGCGAAATGCCATCAGGACTGAATCCAGGACCTCTTGGCACGTTTCACAATGAATCTGTACAAAGCCCGCATCTCGCGCCGCCAGCACGTCGTTGTGATCAGGCCCTAACGTGATCGGAGCCGACAGCCCACGCGAGACGTTGACCAACACCAGCGGAACCCTCCAACCGGAAACGGTGTACATCGCTTCCATCGCGTATACCAAGCCCTGGCTTGAAGTGGCCGTAAATGTCCTCACGCCAGTGGCGGCTGCCGACCCGGCGGCTGTGATCATCGAATGTTCGCTATCGAGGGTGACGAAGCGTCCGGACACCGACCCATCCTCGAACCACCCTGCCAGCGTCTCGATGATCTCGGTCTGAGGCGTTATTGGAAACGCGGGAACGTAGTCGACATCGGCCAACCGTGCTCCCCAAGCCGCAGCAGCGTTTCCGGTCAGCAGCTTCCTCACCATGCTCGTACCTCCTTCTCTTTCCGAATGGCCCCTTCAACCGGACATTGATCCCAGCATTCCATGCATCCTTTGCAATGGTCGTAGTCGATCACCGGATAGCCTTCCTCGTTCAAAGCGATTGCGCCGTCCGGACAACGCACAAAGCAGATGCCACAACGAGTGCAGACGTCGTAGTCGATCTCGGGCCGCTCGAAACGCCATGCTCCTGTCTGCCGCTCTTCGGCGTTACCGGCGGCCAGAATACTGGGCGTACTCAGAATGGGCAGGTGATGCGGGACGGTGGCGACTGAGCCGACGACCTGTGGTTCCGCTCTGACAGCACCGATCTCGGCGACGGGGCTGAGTTCGTTGAACAGTCGCGCGGCGAGTACGAGGTTGGCCTCGATCTGTTCATCCGCCAATCCCGTATGCCCAAGTTCTTCTCTGGCCGCCTCTCGCAACTGCTCTTGCTCGATGATTCCGATCAGCCTGGCTGTGGCGGCGGCCAAACCCACACTGAGTGCCGAGGCTGTGCCGAGCGCGTTCAAAGTGCGAGCGGTGACGTCCAAGGCGATGACAGCCGGCTGGATCCGATACTCCTCCGCAAGTCCACTCGCATCGTCGATGTTTATGAAGACGGCTCGAGCAGATTGCTGACCCGCCGACACTCCCGCCGCTGAGTCACTCAGTAGCGTTTCATCACCGACCACGATCAGATCGGGTTCTGCAATCACGCCACGCTCGAGAATTGGTTCCGAGTCGATGCGAGTGAATGCCACGATCGCCGCGCCTCTTCGCTCCGCACCATAGATGGGCGAGTCTTGCGTGTAATACCCTGATAGAAACGCCGCCGTTCCGACGATGCGACTCGCCGTCTTAATCCCGTGTCCGCCACGACCATGAAACCGAATGCGTATCACGTCGTTCCTCCTCGCAAGCAGCTTTCGTTCGATGGCAAAGCCTTCGCTATGACTAGGTGTTGCAAACGATGTTCCAACCACGACATCTCGGAGGTGATCCAGGCCGCAGGCCCGAGAAGGTATCTCGCAGGCCAGGCGACAACTGCGAGGCAATCATGACGTGCGTAATCGCTCGCTTTTAAACTGAAGCGTGCACATGCGCACAGCCGAACCTGACGCATCCACAATGTCAGGATTCCGTTGCGTACCGGCTCCGTGTTGGCACCTCAGTTGCAGCACGCTTCTTCCCAGCAGGCGCTCCGATGACCTATCCAACTGCCAACAGAAACGAAGCACACACGCCGATCATCGGCAGCAAGTACGATTACGCGATCATCGGCATGGGGATTGGCGGGCTCGCTTTGGGGGCCTTGCTGGCTCACGCGGGCAAACGCGTAATCATCTTCGAGCAACATTCTGTGCCCGGCGGCTATGGACACACATTTCGTAGTGGCCGGTTTTCGTTTTGTGCTGAATTGCACTACGTCTGGGATTGCGGACCGCGAGAACGCGTCTACCGTTTGCTGGAAAAGCTCGGCCTCGAGACTTCAGTCACATTCCACCGCCTGGCTCCGAGCGGATTCGATCGAGTCGTCGGCCCGGGAGTCGATTATACGATCGGAAGCGACTTTCAGCGCGAATCCGAACGCCTCGCAGAGATGTTTCCTGCCCACGCCAAGAGTCTCGATGGATACTTCCAGATCATCGGCACGATCCACCGGCAGATGTACGAGTTACCTATTGGCTTCACGTGGAGCACGGTCTTGAGACATCCCCGCCGTTTCTCGCACATTATTCGATATTTGAAATGGACGCTTGAAGATCTGTTTGACAAGCTTTGTTTTCCGGATGAGCTGCGACTGATCTTGGCGGGGCAAAGTGCGATCTTCTGGTCACCGCCTCGCGACCTATCGTTGGTTGTACATGCCGCCGGCGTCGGCAGCTACGACCAGGGTGCGTATTATCCCGAGCAGAGCTTTATGCATGTGATGCGATCGCTGCTCCGTAAGATCAAGGAGCAGCCCGGCTGCTGCGCGCTGTTGTCAACAGAGATCACAAAGCTGGACGTGCGAGCCGGTCTCATTCATTCCGCGACAACCGCGCAAGGCGAGACTTTCACAGCGGAACACTTTCTTTTCGACGCCGACGCTCAATTGAGTCTGGACTTGATCGGCCGCGAACACTTCCCGCCGGCTTTCCGCCACAAGTTGAAATACGATTACGGCTGCAGCGTCCTCAGTATCTATCTTGGCCTGAGGGACTTCGATCTTCGGAAGTGTGGTTTTGGCGAGCAAAATCTTTTCTGGCACCCGAAGGTCAATCTGAACGAGGTCTACGACGACCAACTTTCGGCTCAGATCCCCAAACGGCCTTACTTCTTCTGCAACGCGCCGACACTTCGTCCTCACGAACATCTCGCTCCGCCGGGTTGCGAGCAACTCGTGATGGTTGCACCATGCAACTATGACCTGTTTCGTAAGCTCCGTGACAGCAGCGAGGACGATTACCAAACCGTCAAGGCGGACTTTGCGCAACGAATCATCAACACTGTCGAGACCGAGTTTGCTCCCGGCCTCTCCAGTCGCATCGAAGAGAAGGTCATCGGCACGCCGCTGACCAACTGGGATTACGTGCGAGCGCCAAGAGGCAATTGCTACAGCACACCTTTGGACCCCAAGCACGTCAACCTGCGCCGATTGAACTATCGCAGCCCCTTCCCAAATCTGTACTACATCGGCGCCAGCAGCTGCCTGCCCGGATTCGCGACGATCATTCACTTTGCGAATATGCTCTACGAGAAGTTGACCGGAGATCGGGTCTATTGACAAGACATCTGAGGTTACAGATCAACCCCATAGCAGGTCTCTTGGCAGACTTTTTCGCTTTGGAGGTTTAGGAGCGCCTTGAACAGGTCCTTCTCCCTGAGGGGAGACGGGACTCGCTGCCAACTTTTTCTCTTAGTCAAACGC
>JASLPZ010000221.1:0-12063 GCA_030744725.1 Pirellulaceae bacterium | reverse complement strand
ACGGAGGAGGTGTTCTGGTATATTGATTATCATACACCGATTATATCAAACGAAGATGGGACGTTCATTGCTGGATGAACCAAATCTACAAGCTTATCCATTTAAGAATGAAAAAGACGCTGTCGATCGGGCGATTCTGTATGGCGAGTTTGTGCGGACGCGGCCGGTGATCGAACAACTGAAGAAGAGAGGTGAATTGGACTCGCTTATCGAATTGGCCACGCAAGAGGAAAATAAAGACGCCCAACATGCTTTCTTGCAGCGACTGTACCGTAACCATGTCGGCCTGGGGGCGCTGATCGACGCCGGCCACTTCGACAAGCTACTTGAACTAGCCAAGAAGACCGAACAATCCACTCGCCGAGCCGCCTTGCTGGCTGATTTCTATACGGCCTCCAAAGTCGTCACCGCGTTGATTGCCGCAAAACAGATCGATTCGCTGATCACCTTTGCCAAGTCCCAGAAGGACACCAACGTCCGGCGACAATTCTTGCAGCGTCTTTGCTACAACCAGGAAGCCATCGGGGCCTTGGTCAAAAATGGTCATTTTGAGACGTTGCTGGCGTTAGCCAGTGCAGAGAAGCACCCTTCGATTCGCGCCTCGTTGATGGGCGCGATCCTGGGATCTCCAGCGGTCGTCAAGCATCTGACTAGCAAGGAACAATTGGGCTCAGTCCTGAAACTCGTTACCCGAGAACCCGATGCAAGTTCGCGAGAGCAACTGCTGACTTATGTACTAAGCCGTTCGGGTACCGTCACCGCATTGGTCGAAAACGGGTTACTCCCTTCGCTCTTGAAGCTGGTCAATCAGTCCACCGGGAGCCGGCGCGAACAACTGCTCGGGCAGGTACTACTTGTCCCTAAAGTCCTGGAACATCTGGCTGCACAGAAACGGTTGTCGATGGTCTTGGCGGTGGTTGAAACAAGCATCGACGGAAATGGCCGAACCAGTTACCTGCAGCGCCTGTTTTATAACTCAGCGGCGCTCACTCTGCTGATCAATCACGGCTTCTTCGACGATTTGCTGGATCTCACGCTGCGTCAAAAGGAGGCGACGTTTCGTGCCACGCTACTGGGTCGGCTGTTTGCCCTGGATTTGGCCACACAGCAATTGGTTAGAAACAACCGCGTCGACTTCTTCCTCAAGACCATCAAGAGTGAAGCGTCGGTGGATGCGCGTCGAAATCTGCTTACGCAACTTGTCCGCAGCAAGTCCGTTGTGACGGCACTGATCAAGTCAAAACAAATTGACTTGCTGATGACTCTTTGCCTGGAGGACCCGGATGACGCCAAGCGACGTTCGCTATTGTCAGAGCTGTTGGCATCGCCGGACATCCTTTCCTACCTGGCCGGCACGCACCGTTTGAAGAAGGTGTTGACGGATGTCTTGGCCGAGACGGATCAAGCCAAGCTGCGACCGATTCTGGAGCGTTTGCTGACCAGTTCCGAGTCGATGAGACTATTGTCGAAACACAACCTAATGGCTCCCTTGATCACATTGGTCGAAACGGGACTTGACGACAACCATCGTAAGGCCTTGCTGAATCGTCTGGCCAATAACCAAAGCGGCGCCGAATGGCTGGCGACTACGGGAAAAACCGACCTGCTGATTGAGACGATAGGCCAAACAACCAGTAGTCGGCGAGGTTATCTTCTACGCAATATTCTCTATGCCCGCAAAGCGCTGTCTGCCTTGTTGAAAGATGGCCATTTTGATCTCTTGCTCACACATATCAGCCATGAATCCAACGACAGCACGCGGCGATCGATGATGGCGACCCTGCTGTTCTCGCCGGCCTCACTGGATTACCTGGCGGGTGCCAATCAGCTGGATCGACTCTTCAAGAGTGTCATCGAAGAGGCGGACGACAGCCTCCGTCGTCAGTGCATTCAAGCTTTCCTCTACCGTACCGAAGGTCGAGCCCTGTTCAAACACCCGATCGTCATTGAGGAGCTGTTGAAGCTTTTCAAACTGGAGACGGAAAGTAATCGGTCGTCGTTTGTGCGGCAGATGATGGTCGTTTCTCGAATCCGGCAAGGTGTAATACAAGCGGGAAAGGCTGACCTTCTCCGTGAGTTCGCCGCCATGGAAAAAGACGAAGTCCGTCGTAAGAGGTACCTACAGCAGCTGTTGTTTGCTCCAGCAGGTGTTGTGTCATGGCACATTCGGCGCGGTGAATACGAGCGCGTGGAAGAGATTCTCGTCGAGCACGCCGATGACGATCGCGGTCGGCTTCGCCTGGCAGTGTATCTGAGCACCCGCAACTTGTTGGACGCTCGCGTCGATTCCATGCAGCAACAACTGCAGACCGAGCCAGAGAAAGTCGACCAGCGTCAACTGCTGTACCTGTTGCGTGCGCAAGGCGACCTGTCAGCGGCACAAGAACTGGCAACCAGTTTGGGCGACGATGGCTTGTTGAGAGCCATTTTGGTGGAGCGTCAAGCCTGGGGAGACGCCGCCGCACTGCAGGCCGGGTCCGAGTGCCCTCTGCCTGTCCCGATCATCACCTATAGCGCCAGCGCGGCCGCCCACCCGGAGATCGAAACGCTGGGCTATTTGGCTACATTCCAACGGTTGGCGGGGCAGCAGGCAGCCTTCGCGGAGAGCGTCAAGAAGATTCAGCAACTTCAACAGGCGAATCCCACGAACCTCGTGTTGGCATGGCACTGTGCCGAAGCGCTGTTGGTGAACGATTGCGTGGACCAGGCATTGGCATTTCTCTGCGACACACATCCGCGGCGCGCCTTCACCTTGTACACGTTTCAACATCGTTATGACGAAGCATTGCAGTTGATTGGAATGCCGCGCGACGCTGAACTGGATCGCGTGTGGTTCGACGGATTGCCCGGAACCGGCGGCAACGAAGACGCTCAGACACTAGATCGATTCGAGTTCGCACTGCACATCATGCGCGTGTTCGATCTGCTGGGCCAGACGGACAACCGAGATGCCTTGTTGGCGGTGCTACTGTCGGTCGTGGACGAGATGCCGAAACCGACCAAGTCCACGCCACCAGCAAACGCGTATTGGGAGCTGATTAGCCAATCGCTGTTTCGCATGGGACTAAACCAACAGGCCTGGACGGTCGGTGCCCGGGTGGTGTCGCCACGACACTATTCTCCGGCGTTGCTGACACGTGTGTACGGTCGGCGTGCCGTCGAGGCCAACGCCTGGTGGCGTTTCTTGCGGGCTGAACAACCAAGTGAGTCGGTTGCTGACACGCTGGGTCGCCTGCATCGAGTCTTGTATCCGCAACCCACTGGAGCCGCTGGCGAGTTTTCTGGGCTCGCCAAACAAGCCGAAGTTTACGCTGAAACGATCAGCAATGTGTCGAGGAACTCGTACCTGCTGGGAATCGCCACGACCTGTCGCAGACTGGGAGAGACGGCTATCGCCATGCGTTGCTTGCAGGCCGCAGGGTCGTACTCCACTGCAGCCATGCAGCGAGCCGACCTCTTGGCCGAACAGAGTCAGGCAATGCAAGCCGCTCGCCTCTACGAGCAAATCTGGGAGGACGACAACGAACAACTGGCGGCATTGTATCTGTCAGGACACGCCTACCAACAAGCTGGTCGCGTTGACGAGGCCACCCACCACAAACAGCTGGCCAGTGAGATGGCGCTAGACAGCCGCGCGCGGCACACGATGGCGTCCGCGCTGGCCGAACGCGGGTTGCTCCATGAGGCGATCCGCCAGTGGAAGTTTCTCCGAGTGACCGCTCCTTTCGAACATTGGGAGCTGAACGATGCGGCACGTCGCCTGGCGCTGGCCCAACCCGATCAGCCCGCATTGGCGGCCAAACGTTGGCTGCACTATATGCTGGGCGATTTGCGCAACGTGTATTATATGCTTGAGCACGAAGGTTATTTGCGCGTTCCAACCAAGGTGTATCGATTTCAAGCGTTGGCGGCCGTCGAAGCAGGTGACCTGGAAACGGCGGCACGCACAATTAACTTGGCGGCTGCGCTGACGCCGGGCGATACAACCCTGGCCGAAGAACTGACTCCGGCGTTCGATCGAGCGTCGCAATCGGGCAAAGGCGATCAGCTGTTCGAAACACTGTTTAGCCGCTACGAGGCAGATTGCAAACGGTTCCCTAACAGTGCCTACTTGCACAACAATCTGGCTTGGCTGGCGGCCCGCTGCGGTCGGCGCATCGACGTGGCGTTCGAACATGCCACCAAGGCAGTCGCACTGGCACCTCACAATGGCAGCTATCTGGACACGCTGGCCGAGGTCCATTTTTGCCAAGGTGACCGGGAATCCGCCATTCGATATTCAAAACGGGCCGTACAGTTATCACCCGATCGCGATGCGCTGCGTGAACAATTGTCTCGGTTTATCTCCGACCCGTTGCCGTAGCGCGTGCCTCCGATTGACATCTGCCCGTCCGCGAACTGACTAGGAAATCCCCATGCCCCTCCTTACGCGTCGCTCGTTTCAACAATCCATGCTGGCTCTTGCCGCTGGCGCCATTTCAGGTCACACAGCATCGGCGGAAGTCATCGCGGAGGCTGGCTATATCGACATGCATACGCACTTGGGGCAGACGTGGAACAGCACCGAGACTTTGACCGCTGAGGTCTTGTTGCGGTGGATGGACGCCCATGGCATCGCCCGCGCCGTCGTCTTGCCGCTGATTTCACCCGAATCGTCCAGCTATCCGCTGACCTCTGATTTTGTATTGGCAGAAACCAAACCGCATCGCGACCGACTGATTCCGTTCTGTTCCATCGATCCGCGCACGTCGTTTCGTGGTGGTCACCAGGGACTGGTCGACATGCTCAAACGATACGTCGATGTCGGCGCCAAGGGCTTTGGCGAACATAAGCCGGGGATCGCCTTCGATGATCCTCGCAACCTTCGTCTCTTCGCCGCGTGTGCGGAAGCCAAGCTGCCCGTTCTGTTTCATTTGGACAATCAACGTAATACGGACAAGCCGGGATTGCCTGGGCTGGAAAAAGTTCTCCAAGAGACTCCGCAAGGTACGTTCATTGGCCACGGTCCCGGTTGGTGGGCTTCCATATCTGGAGATATCACGCAGGCAGGGCTGGCGGGTTATCCCAAAGGCAAGGTCGCCGCTGGCGGTGCGATCGATCGGCTGATGGAGAAATACCCCAACATCTATGGCGAACTGTCGGCCGGCAGTGGCGCCAATTCGATCCTTCGTGATTTGGAGTTTGGCCAGCAGTTTCTCATTCGTCGACAGGACCGAATCATGTTCGGGACCGATTTTCTAGCGCCAGAACAACACGTGCCGCAGTTTGAGTTATTCGAACAGCTGTTGAAGCTGCCCGTTGACGTGGAGCAGAAGATCTTTCGCGAGAATGCTCGCCGCCTACTGGGATTTAGTTGATTTGAGACTTTGAACTTGTAGAGAATTCATGTGGCTTGGTTACAGGGTCGTGAGTCTTTTTCGGCCTTCGGGCATCTGCCGATCGTATGTCGTTTCCCGAAAAAGACTTCCGACGCCTTCCTGGCCAACACCATTGAACGGTATTGGGCTTGAAGCGATGGAAGCCCGCGCCGCCTTGTAACTTCCTGATCCTCGCTCGAAAGACCCGTCCACCCATGAATGCCCGAATCTCATTACTGTTTATCATCTTGCTCGGCGGCACACTTCACGCGGTTGAATCGCGGCCCAACTTCTTGTTCATCATCGCTGATGATTGCACGTTCCGTGACCTCGGTTGTTACGGCGGGCAAGCACACACACCCAACATCGATCGACTTGCGACGGAAGGGATGTTGTTTAACCAGTGCTTTCAATCCGCACCCATGTGTACGCCCACGCGACACAACATTTACACCGGCTTGTACCCCGTCAAGAGCGGCGCATATCCGAATCATACGTTTGCCATCGACGGCACACGTAGCGTTGTCCAAGACCTCAAACCGCTCGGCTATCGCGTCGCGCTCAGTGGCAAACGGCACATCGCGCCCGAGTCGATCTTTTCGTTTGAAACCTCGGCCGACAAGAACAATCCTGATATGGCCGCGATCGACAAGCTTCTGGGCGAGTGTGGTAGGGATGAGACTCCTTTTTGCCTGTTCGCCTGTTCCAACGAACCTCACAGTCCTTGGAACAAGGGTGATGCATCGCGCTACGATCCTGCGTCGTTGAAACTTCCACCATACTTCGTTGACACACCGGAGACGCGCTCCAACCTCTCGAAATACCTGGCGGAGATCACGTACTACGACGGCCAGGTTGGCCAGTGCCTCGAGTTGCTGGAGAAGCACGGCCTGACTGACAACACGTTGGTGATCGTCGTCAGCGAACAAGGATCCGGGATGCCCTTCGCCAAGTGGACGTGTTATGACACCGGACTGCAAAGTGCCTGCATCGCTCGGTGGCCCGGTAAAATCAAGCCTGGTTCTGTTAGCGACGCGCTAATCGAATATATCGACGTGCTGCCGACGTTCGTTGCCGCCGCCGGCGCGACACCCGACCCCGTTTTGCAGGGCAAGAGTCTGTTGCCCGTTCTCTTCGGGCAGTCGGATCATCATAAGGACTATGTCTTCGGCGAGATGACGACGCGCGGCATCATTAACGGATCACCCCATTTCGGTATCCGTTCGGTGCGCTCGGCGAAATACAAATACATTATCAACTTCACACCGGAGACAAGATTCACTAACGCCTGCAGCAAATCGGCGCTCTTTCAGTCTTGGGTCCGCAAAGCAGAACAAGGCGATGACGACGCGGCAGATAAAGTCCGCAGGTACCATCGGCGGCCCGCTGAGGAACTGTACGCCATCACCAAAGATGTCTACGAATGGAACAACCTGGCCAGTGACCCCCAATACGCAAAGGTCAAGGCCGAATTGAAGAAACAACTGACGTCTTGGATGACGGAGCAGGGCGACCTGGGCCAGGCGACGGAATTGGCGGCATTCGAACACCAGAAGCGAGGGCAAAAGAAAACGAATAACGCCAAAAAGAAAAAACAGAAGCGGCAGAAGAAAGCGCCGTAATCCAGCCGCCTGTTGATGTTGTTAAGGTCCGCCATCTTCATTCCGTCCAAAATAAAACTCCAGATCTTCGTCTCGCTGTCGCCGCGTCAGCAGGCTACCGATACACACGAGGATTGCCGAGGCTGGAAACGCGTACATGAACGGATGAAGATTTACGAAGCCGTCGAACGGTCTGAACAAGACAATTACGACGTAGATGAAACCGCCGCCGAGCAGCCCGGCTAGGATCCCTGCGGACGTTGCCCGTTTCCAATACAACGTCGCCAGGCTCGGCCAAAAAAGTACAGAGGCCGATCCACCTGCATAGTGAATCACCAACGGGATCAAGAATGGCGGCTTGGAAAACGCCAACGTCAATACCAAGGCACCCGCTGCCGCAGTCACAGAATAGGCCAGCATTCGTTGCCATTGCTCACCCAACTTCAGCTGGAACGTTTTCTGCATCAAGTCGCGTACAACGGAACCGCTCACGACAAGCAGCGCCGAATCCACGGTTGACATGACCGCGGCGAACGG
This sequence comes from Pirellulaceae bacterium, assembly GCA_030744725.1. Lineage (GTDB taxonomy): Bacteria > Planctomycetota > Planctomycetia > Pirellulales > Pirellulaceae > ARS98. The sequence goes on along the minus strand of JASLPZ010000221.1, from coordinate 4,568 downwards.
CGCAGCGATCAGCACGCCGGCCAACCAGGCGGGGGCAACCAGTTTCGCCATTTCCGGCACGGCTTGATCCGAGTCTCCCGGCGCTAGATGTAAGTCCAGGCTCCAAGCGCAATTCATCGTGATCAAACTACTGCCATACATCAAAAGCAAATAAGGTGCCAGGAGCATGAGCGCACGGCGCAACGCTCGGGTATCTCGAAAGGCCAACATCCGTGGCACCGCCGTCGGCATCAGCACGCCTCCAATCCCTCGCAACAGGACCATCGACAGCGCCAAGCTCAACGGCAAATATGGGTTCTCCGTCGGTACGGGACCCTGTTGGCCACTCTCCAATTCTTTGACGATCTTCTCGGGGCCAGGCCCATAAAGGTAAGTGTGCTGTCGCGGTTCCAATCCTCGATGTTGCGCCGTCGGGTCGGGACGTTCCGCCAGTTTTAGTGTGGCTTCACGCATACCGCCCGCCGCATGGATCGCGAACGGAACCAGCAAGACGATTCCGACGATCATTACGATCCCCTGCATCGTGTCTGTCCAGGAAACAGCGCGAAAACCTCCGTAGGTCGTATAGGCGACGACCGAAACGGCAAACAGAATCAGACCCATCTGGTGACTGGTCCCCAGAATGCTCTGCAGAATCCTCGCGCCGGCAATGAACTGGGCCATCAAATAAACAGTGGTCAAGACCACGATCATCGCCGCGTAGACACTACCAATCGCATCACTTCGATATCGATCGCGCAGCAAATCGACCAATGTCAATGCACCAGTTTGTCGTGCAAGCCGATTGATCCGCTTGCCCACCAGTCCGAGTCCCGCGATAGCTGTCACCATCGATCCGCTGACCCAAAAGGCGATCGTCCAACCATAGGAATAAACAAGCGAGGGATAGCCCAGGAACGAGCCGCCGCTGGCCAACGTCGCCACCCAAGACAATGCCAGGACCCATGGCCCAAAGCTGCGCCCTGCGACGTAATATTCGACCTCAAAGTCGGCGCCGCGTTGATATCGGTGCGCGATGATTGCAATCGCAAAAACGCCCAACATATAGCCGACAAAAGGGATCAAGATGGCCGGATCGCGCTGAGTAAGCTCGTACCACCTGGTGGTGGTTTCCGAGATTTGGCTCAATAACAGAATATCGTCATGCATGAAACAGAAAGCTTGTATCAGGTTCTATCAATGATCGCTTTGTCAGACACTGATTCAAACGTGTCCCGCCCAGCGCGAATCGCTACGGCGCATGCCCTCTGGGACTTCAACGTAAGGCTCGTCGTCCTTCATCAAGAACACCGCAAACAGCCAGGTCACGACAATTGTGGCCAGCCAGGGTACGACCAATCCCCACATGACCCAGGCGGGGACCCCCAGAATCAGACTTGGTTGTTCCGGCCGTTGTTCGGGAGGCACATATCCCTGGGTATAGAGAATGACGCTTGAAACGGTCAGCGCCACCACGATGATGCCGAAGACAACGCGGGCTTCATACCAGCATTGCTGCGCGTGCCTCGCTTGATGCTTCAAGAACGACTGACGTTGTGTGTCGTTGTTCATTGCATGTCCATTGTTTCTATGGTGACTCGTCGTCGACGATGAAGACAGGTGTTTCGCCCGGCGCGGGAGAGTTCGTGAACGTTCCACGTGCTAACACAGCCTCGCGTCCACCGAATTCCTCAATCCGTGCCTGCTGATCGGATTTGGCCCGCGCATCGACCGCCTCTGGATCAAGAATCGTGCGCAGTTCGGCTTCCAATTCCGCCAGCACCGCTGCAAATGCCGGAACCTCTGCGAGGTCATTCGTTTCATCGGGATCCGCCTCCAAGTCGAACAGTTGTGGCGGGTCACCAATGTAGTGGATGTACTTCATCTTGCCGCGTCGCAACATGTAACTGGCGCTGCGCGTGGCGACGGCGTGATATTCGCTAAACGCTGCTCGGTCGAGCTGCTCGCCCGCCGCGATCGGCCACAGTGAACTCCCCGGCAACTGCTGCTCGAAATCATTCAGCGAGACGCCCGCGGATTGGAGGATTGTCTGATAACAGTCGACCAACGTGACCGGATCGTCCGTCACGTGCCCCCGAGGCACATCCGAGCCAGCTAGGATCAATGGAATCGCTGCCGATTCTTCGTACATCGTGAACTTGCCCCACAACCCGCGGCGCCCCATGCTCTCGCCGTGATCGGTCGTGTAAAGCACGCGAGTGGAATCCGCTAATCCACTTGCTTCCAACGCGGCCAGCACGCGGCCGACTTGTCGATCGAGGTGCGTGCAACAACCGTAATATGCAGCCGCCATTCGCCGAATCTCCTCTTCAGTCAGTGGCTGCTCCCAGTTCATCACCCGGCGGGTCTCGGCAATGGATGGATGATCAGGACGTTCATTGGGTCGACTCTGTACCGGCAACGGAATCTGATCCGGCGGATACATGTCGTACAATTCCGGCGGTGCCACATACGGCGGGTGGGGGCAGACGAATGACGCGAACAGCACCCACGGCTGGGAGTCGGGATTATCCGCCTGTCGCTGCAACCACTGCTCGCTGTGGTCGGCAATGTTGACGTCATAGTCAATGTATGTCGAATCGCCTGGACCGGCCTCGACGACGCCTTGTCGCATGCCAACACGCGATGGTGCGTTATCACGAATACAACCACGCAGATCACCGATGCCGTCGACAACGTTCAGCGGAATCTCGTGTTGTTGGAATCCGTCCATATCGTTGGAATTGCGAAAATGCAGTTTCCCAATCGATTCGACACGATGCCCCGCGTCGATCAATCGATGCCCCCAACCACACGGTTCTCCGGAATAAGGAAAGGCGTTGTCCCAATGGCCCGTCTGGTGCACATAGCGACCAGTAGCCAGAGACGCGCGGGCCGGCACGCAGATTGGGCAGTTTGTATAGGCCGAAGTGAATCGCGTTCCGCGCGCGGCCAAGGCGTCCAGATTGGGTGTCTGAACCAATGGATGCCCGTAACATCCTAGCGCATCCCGGTTGTGCTGATCCGAGATAATAAACAGTAAGTTCTTGGGTTTCATGGTGATTTCTTGTGGCAATGTCGCTTGGATGTCGCTACATATCTGTTGTTGAAGGGGCACGCACCACCGTCGTAGCATGTGCCCCGAGCCAAAGGCGGCCAGCAGTATAAACGAATGTGGGGCGAAAATCGCCAGGCCCGCACCGGCTCGATTCTCTTTCAGAGCCAACGCCATGGCGAGTAGAATCATGGTTCGTGTTTTTGCTTCGAATGACGGTTCGACGCTGAGACAGCGAGAAGTGACCACAAGACCCACCAACCCGCTCCCATCTACGTCCAGGCGACATCGTAGCCCATCACGGCGAGACGATTCACCGGGCAGATGCGAACCGTTCGGCGACGCGTCACCGACGCGCATCCGCCATGGTGTTCAAAGGCGAGAGCTGCCAGCGCGACGCGCTCGCTTACGACCGCTACGAACAAGCGTTGAAAGGGCAGCATGAGGCGCTTGGAATCACGGAGTAAGGATAGGTGCATCAATAGACACCAGCTAGTGATCGGGCGGCGCGAAGATGCGTGGCGGGCAGACAGAAAGGAACGTGAAATCCGCTCAGTCCTGAAACGGTTTGTTCTGCAAATCGTCTGCTAAGAGCCACGCAAGCGCGTCATGCAATTCGACATCTTCCAGTGCCCGATCCACCGCCGACGCGGCCCGGGCGTCCAAGGGCGGTGTTTGAGTCGACACAGCACTGACACGCGACTGTTTGTTGGATAATGCGACGGTGGCGGCATTGTGAGTGCGTTTGAACTGCGTCGCGTCGTTCTCGCCTGATTTCCACGCCGACATCGGCACACCTGGAATCAAGGCAAACGCTGCACCGCCCGTGCATTCTCCTTCGGACTTGGCTTCGCCCGCACTACCCGGGATGCGATTTAGCGCGTTGACGACCACGAGCACGTCCGCGGATGTTAAGTAACCATCGCCGTTGGTGTCCAGAAAATCAGGGTGAATTCGGATGTTGCGATATGGAGGCAGTTTGCGAGGACCATTGCGATTAATCTCGTTGATGATTCGCAGCGGATCGTTCGGTGCCACTTGGCCGTCACCGTTGGAATCGACGGCAAGCTGCTGATTTTGCCAGGGGGGAGGTCCGGATCGGTCTCCGGTTATCCGCATGATCGACATGCGCGTCTCTTTGCCCGTCTTCGTGGAACCACCGACGAGCACGTCCCCGTTTCTAGCAACTGTGGCGGCGATTGTTGTGTCGCGAAAGCCGTGTGCATCAAGCTGCCATGCTCCACCGTCGCCAAATGTAGTGTCCAGCGAGCCATCGGCCTGCAAACGTGCGACTGCAAAATCCACGTTGGCATTGGTGGTTGTCATTCCAATGACAATTCGCCCCGCCTGGTCGATTTCCATGCTAACTGGAGTATCTCGCTCGAGACCAACCCGCACCGTCGCCACCCCGCCGGTGCCAAAGTTGTTGACGAGTTGACCCGACGCATCGTAATTGACTAGTTGGACAGCGCCAGTTTCATCGTTAAGTAGTTGCTGAAATTGGCCTTCCATCAACAGAGAGAAATAGGCGATC
>JASLPZ010000220.1:5459-12171 GCA_030744725.1 Pirellulaceae bacterium | reverse complement strand
TTGCCTGCAATTCGTGTCACTTTCCTAAACTGAACGGCCAGTTGTGAGGAGCAATCCCTGTTCCGGGAGGGGCTGACTTTTGAACGCTCACCCCTTAGAGCTTCACGCTCTTGCCTAGTGGTCTGCGAGACATGTTTCTAGATGCTGTACGTGCTGCCCTCGTTGGCCGTCTTCGTAAACCGAGACACCGACAGCATCAGATTCGGCTGAATGCCGCACGCCGACTCTTGTTCGAGCCGTTGGAAGATCGAAGGTTGCTTACTGCAGACTTTGACTTCGGTGATACCCCTGACACGTACGGAACGCTCAGCGCAAGTGGAGGCGCGAAGCATCAGTTAGGTGGTTCCCTGTCTCTTGGTGCTACGGTGGATGGCGAGCCGGACGGCAGGGGGCTGCAGCCTTTGCCGTGAAACTCAATTCTCAGCCACTGGGCGACGTGAGGATCGCCGCGAGTAGTCCGGACACCAGCGAAGGAACGGTTGCTCCAGAATCTCTTTTGTTTACTCGCGACAACTGGAATATTGCGCAGCAAGTCACCGTTACCGGTGTGGATGACGCCATCGTTGACGGTCCGGTCGCCTACACGGTGGACATTGCAGCAGCTTCCGGTAATCCGAATTATCAAAGTCTCCCACCGGTGCCAAGCGTGCCGGTTGTGAACGAAGACAACGATATCGCTTCGGTTATCTTGAAACCCGAATCTGGCACGCGCGTCGTCGAGGGCGGTACTACTGCTTCGGTGTCCGTCGAACTCGGTTCTCAACCATCGGGCAACGTAACCGTCAGTCTTTCTGTCTCGCCGTCCAACCAGGTGACACTTTCAACAAGCTCTCTTTCGTTCTCGCCTGGAAACGGGACGACACCTCAGAACGTCACGGTGACGGCCGTCGATGACACGGACCCGGATGGTGACCAAGATTTTGTGATTACGGCCACCGTGACTTCCACCAGTGATCCGAACTATTCAGGTGCATCCGATACTGCAGCTGGTGTCGCGGAGGACGACGAGCAAGCACAGCCAGGTGTCATCGTCACGCCAACTTCAGGGCTGCAAACCACTGAGAATGCGGACGTGACATCTGCGTCTTTCACCGTAAAGCTCAATTCTCAACCCACGAGTTCAGTTCTCATTGTGGTTACAAGCACGGACACCAGCGAAGGCACGATTGTCGGGCCTGGTGGTCAAGCACCGGGTGGCGCTGTCGCTTCAGCAACCCTTACGCCGCTGAATTGGAGCATTGGACAAGCCATCTCCGTATTCGGAGTCGATGAGCAAGACTTTGACGGAGATATCACCTATGCAATTACGCTAGGGCCGGCGCAGAGCTCTGATCCGAATTATAACGGCCTCAATGTGCCCAACGTCTCGGTGACGAACATTGCTGATGAGGAAGCTCCAACGGTGAGTCGGTTCAATGGATCCTAAATCGGTTCCTATACGGGCACGACTACCGGTCCGGGCATCAATCCGATTGTAACGAACGGCCCGTTGGATTTCACAATCACCAATGGTGTCGTTGCCATCGACGGAGGTAGAAGCGGAACGCTCGCTGATGACGGGACATCTAATTTCATCTCCTCTGCCGGTTCGGTAGACGGATGTACGTATGGCGGTGGTTTTAGTACCGACGGCGTTAACGCCGGCGGATCGGGAACGTTTTTCTGTGACCTGGGTGGTGGCTTTCAATCCAGTGGATCGTGGCAATCCACTCGGGTTTCCTCTTTGTCTGCCAGTGGCGATGCTCTCGCTGCTTCCCTCGTTTCCAGCCTAACAATCGAGCAAGCCAACGCGATCGTCCCATCGGCATCCGGTTTTTGGCATGACGAGGAGGCTCCCGAAAATCTCGAAGAAGTTGAGATCCAGGTGGTGGACTTGCCGGGCTCGCTGCTTGGTCAGGCGGGTGCCGGTGTCATCTATCTCGATCAAGACGCCGCCGGCTATGGTTGGTTCATTGATGCGACACCGGATCGGCACGAAGAATTCATTCTTCGTGATGGCATCTTTCGTGCGCCGAGTGGCAGCGACGCGGATGGAAAGATGGATCTCCTGACGGTACTAGCCCATGAAGCGGGACATCTCCTGGGCTTGGAAGATCTCGACGCCGACCGACTCCCTTACCAGTTTGTTTCTGTGCGGTGCCATTGTGTTGTTGTTGTTCAATTAAAATCCCCCCAGCAATGTGGCGCGATGAACCCGCTCGATGGCCAGCTTATAGGCTGCGGTGCGAAGGCTGATCTTCGCATCGCGAGATTCCTGCCAGACTTGCTCGAATGCGGATCCCAGGACGTGGTCCAGTTCCTGGCGAACGCGATTAATGCCCCATTTGTAGTGTTGCAGGTTTTGAACCCATTCGAAATAACTGACCGTCACGCCGCCCGCGTTGGCCAGAATGTCAGGCAGAATCGTGACACCACGTTTCTCGAGGATCGCATCGGCTTTCGGGTGAATCGGGCCATTGGCAGCTTCCAGAATCACATTCGCCTGAACGCGATTGACGTTCTCATTCGTAATCACGTTGCCAATTGCAGCCGGAATCAGAAGTTCGACATCCAATTCAAGCAGCTTTTCGGCGGGGAAGCGGTCGGCATCAGAATAACCCTCCAAACGCCCCTCATGATGGATGGCGTAGCGAAGCGCCCCTGGAATGTCCAAACCACTCGCGCGGAAATAGGCCCCGCTAATATCACTGATGGCGACAACTTTGAATTCCGCTTCGTGGAGGAACTTCGCGGCGTGCGTGCCGACATTTCCAAAACCTTGAATCGCGACTCGATTATCACGCGGGCTTTTTCCAAGACGACGAAACAACTTGAAAGCTAGGAGCCCCACACCTCGACCGGTCGCTTCCTCGCGGCCTTCAGCTCCGTAATGTTCCACCGGCTTGCCAGTGACGCAGGCAGGGTTGAATCCATGGTATTTTTCCCATTGATTGCGAAGCCATGCCATTACTTGGTAGTTGGTCCCCATATCTGGGGCGGGGATGTCGACGTGAGGACCGATGACGTCATGGATCTGATCAACGAACTTCCGCGTCACGCGTTCGAGCTCCTTCACGCTGAGCGAGCGTGGATTGACCGCGATGCCGCCCTTGGCGCCACCGTATGGAATGTCAACGACAGCGGTTTTCCAGGTCATTAATGCCGCGAGCGATCGCACCTCATCCATATCGACGGCTGGGTGATAACGCAGCCCGCCCTTCATCGGGCCGCGTGAATCGTCGTGCTGCACGCGAAATCCCAGCAGCGTTTCGACCATGCCATTGTCCATTTCGACGGGGATTTGGACGCGAACTTCACGTTTCGCCGTGAGCAGCGAGGTTCGAATCCGCTCGTCCATCCCCATCAGATCCGCAGCTCGATTAAAATAAACTTGAGTTGCGTGAAATGCTTTCATACCAGACCCCATTTCAGCCGTTGACCACTCCGAGGACATTCGTAACGTATTGATGCCGGTGACGATAGGGGGATCTCGTCGCCGAACAACCGCCGACTGGCCTTTGCAGAAAAGCCGTGCGGCGCGTTAGATTGGAGGGGCAGGGAAACCCCAGCGGCCTTCCAATTCGCCCCAACCACGCTACGAGCGGCCAATCTGCTCACCTGAAAAAGCACACTTCCTGTCGCACAGAGCGAAACCCATGGCGATTTCCTTTCCGGACTTTTGGAAGCTCATCATCGAGAGCCGGTTGTTCACGGCTGATCAGTGTCAACAGCTCTCTGCCCAGTATGGAAACTTCGCGGGGCCAGCAGGGCAGGGGAACCCAAAGTCGCTGGCGGAATGGCTGATATCTCAGAACGTTCTCAGTCGTTATCAGGCGAGCATCATTCTGGGCGGCAGATCCGGGCCATTCTTCTACGGCGAATACAAGATCTATGACCGGATTCATGAGGGGCGGCTGGCCGGCACGTTTCGCGCCGCCCATGTCGGATCAAATCACCCCGTATTGCTGTGGTTCTTGACTGGGCCGGCCGCGCAGGACCCCCTTCGCTGGCAGCATCTCCAGTCGACTATGTCCACGATCGTGCATCCCAACGTCGTGCGTTGCTACGCCGCGGTCGACTTGCAATTGTACAAGTTCTTGGTTCTGGAAGATCTGCAAGGCATGTCCGTAGCGGAACATCTTGCCAGCCGTGGCCCGCTGCCGGTCTCACAAGCCTGTTTGGCAACACGCCATGCCGCAGCCGGTCTGGCGATGATGCATCAAATGGGGCGCGCTCACGGCAACGTATGTCCCCGCAACATCTGGCTTGATCAATCGGGAATGACCAAACTGCTGGTTGATCCCGATGTGGTTCTGCAACCCCTTAATGTTGCCAGTTCCGATGACATACAACGTTTGTTGGCGTGCGCGGACTACATGGCCCCCGAGTTGGCACAGGCAGGCACCGTACCCAGCGGGGTAACGGACATTTACGCAATGGGGTGCTCATTGTACGAAATGCTCACTGGACAAGTTCCGTTTCCCGGGGGAACGGCGCCAGAGAAACTGCAACGGCACGCGACCGAGGCTATCAAGCCGATGGATGCCAACGGTGTGCCCGCGGCGATTGGCCAAGTGGTTGCCTATATGATGGCCAAGAATCCCGGTGTCCGTTTTCAGCAGGCTGCGATTGTCTCAGAACAAGTATCGCCCTACCTGGATCCTGCCGAGCTCGCTTTGCAGCCGCCGCCACTCCCAGCGACACAGGCCGTCTTTGAGAATTGGCTGGTGCAACAACGCGCGGCGATGCCAGTCGCCACGGCAGCGGCAGCGGTTGCAACCCCGATGGTGCCAAACAACCCGCAGGTCGCCGCGGTAGGGGCGGCGGTTGCCGCACCGAACGCTGTGTCCCAGCTTGGGGCGGCGCCTGCCGCCGTTGCGCAGACGCCAAACGGGGCAGTCGACGGACCTGCAGTAAATCTGAAGGCAGCTTCGCGTCGGCGCGGGAAGATGGTCGCACCGACGACCGCCGTGGGTCGAGCCGCTCGCGAGCGTGCGAAGAAGAAGAAGCAGCTGTTCTTTGCCGGGGCCGCCGTTGTCGCCGCCATCGTCGTGTCCATTCTGGGGATCGTGGTGTTGTTGAATTCGGGCGCCATACCCCGTCCTGCCCCCAGTCCAAGTGGCGGTGGTGGCGCGCCGGGCGGCAGGGTGCCGTCAGTTCCGGTCACGACACCCGACCGCGGTCCGGCCGTCACGCCGTCGACACGGGAAAGTCCGGGGGCTGGTACTGGGGTGTCGTCGCCAGCGGCCAGTACGACAATGGTTGAGGATGACGGTGATCTCTTGTGGACATCGCCGACGGGCGGCCCTCCAATTTCGCTTGACCTGCTGCCTGGTGGTGCGCAGGTCTTTGTCATTGCCAAACCCCGTGAACTTCTGGCAACGGACGAGGGGCAGCGGGTGCTGCGCGCCATGGGCCCACGTTTTTCCACAGCCCGATCCGCCTGGGAGAAAGCATCTGGGTTCGGCCTGGAAGAAATCGACCAGATTATCATCGGGATGTACGGCAACGGCGGCCAGTTTCCGCGTGTGTCGCTGGTGGTTCGGCCACAATCGAAGGAAGGTCCGGACGCATTGCTGAACAAGTGGGACCGGCCGACAGCGAAGGAGAATGGTGGAAAGCCGTTTTACCAGGCAGCCAACGGGTGGGCCTACCTGGTCCCTGCCGATAGTGACGGCGCATTTGTGATGGGACACCCCACGGAAATTGCCGATTTGGCGGCAACCGGTGCGGCCCCACCGTTGTTGCGACGTGAGATTGGCCAGCTTGTGCGTGCCTCCGATAGCGACCGGCATGTCAACGTGCTGTTCGCTCCGAACTTCTTCTATGGTGATGGCCGATCGATCTTCACCGGCGTCAATGAAAAAGCACTTGATCCGCTGGGCTGGTTTCTCGGAGACGGGCTTAAGGCAGCCATCATGAGTATGCACTTCACCGATCAGCTTTATTTCGAACTGCGAATGGAAAGTGACATCATCGTTGATCGCTATACGCTGGCCTCGCAATTCCGTGACCGCATACAAGAGATCCCACCAGCTATCGAATCTTATCTTGTCAATTTGAATCCCGGCCCGTATTGGCGCGCCGTTGCATTTCGTTATCCGGGCATGGTTAGCTTCTTGCACGAGCACACTCGGATCGGTGTCGATGGAAACCACGCCGTAGTGAATTCCGTGCTGCCGGTGATTGCCGCACACAACCTTGTGTTCGGTGGTGAGATGATGTTGGCCTCGACACCCGGCATGGCCGTCGCCGTGACTGGCACGCCAGAAGATACTGGTCCCAAGACCGTTGATGAGGTCTTGAAAACAGAAATGTCGATTAGTTTTGATCAGGATTCGCTCGAGTTTTCCATGCGGAATGTGGTCAATGAAATCAAGTCGATCTACAAACTACCGTTCGAATTCGCCATCAAGATCATGGGCGACGATTTGAAACTGGATGGGATCACACGGAATGGCCAGATTCGCGATTTTGTCCAAGAGAACAAGACCGTCGCTGAAGTATTAACGTCAATGGTCATGAAGGCCAACCCGGTGACAACAGTCAAAGTGCCCAACGAGAAGGATCAGAAGCTGCTCTGGGTGATCGCCCCTGACCCGGATAATCCCTCAAATCGTATTGTTCTTATCACGACGCGTCAGATTGCCGATCAGAAATACACGCTGCCAGACGTATTCCGCCTGCCTTAGTGCGACCAGATGCGTACAATTCGGCCAGGCACCCTTTTGCC
>JASLPZ010000220.1:260-5449 GCA_030744725.1 Pirellulaceae bacterium | reverse complement strand
TAGGCAGTTAGTTTCGTGGAATCTTTCTCTATCGAGTGCACGACTTGCCGGGCGCGGCTAAAAGTTCGTGACGAATCGGCCATAGGTCAGATCCTGACGTGCCCAAAATGCAGCAGCATGGTCTTGGTGGAGCGGCCTGTCGAACACGCCGTCGAAGAGAATTGCAGTCCACAACGCGACGCGTCAGCCGACCAATCAAGCAATGAAGATTTCGTCACCTCCTCCGCCTCCGTGGCTGGAAATGCTCCCGATCTAGCCACCTCGAATGAGCCACCGCCCGAATCGGATGCCACGCCCCAGGGCGAGACGCCCGACCAGCCGCCCACCCGCGCGGCGGCAACCACTGCCGATGCTACTGCCGACGCTGCTGCTGTCGGTCCAATGTCGGACACGGTCGAGGATCTTTCGGTTTACGGCACGCAACAGCCACCGCCACCGGATGAGGTTCCGCTGCCCGAAGTTCCAGCTTCGCTGATGTCCGAACAGCCACTCTTGCCGACCGATGCGTGGTCGTCCGAGAGTTCCCAACGTGTTCGCAATTGGCTCATGTTAGGCGGTGCGGCAACCATTGGCATTCTTGTCGCGGTTGGTGTATTCGCCTTGGTGGCGATGAGCCTTTCCAACAATGCCGACATGGTCGACGTAGGCGGCGAGACTCCTCCACCAGACAACTCTGCAAGCGACGCCACGGACGGTCATGTGGGAGTTTTAGATCCGGCGCACGGTAGTCCAGCGTCGACGACCGAAGACGGTGCGGACGCTCCGCCAGCAATCGACAATTCAGGAATTTCCGATCAAGGTGATCCGGAAACTGCCGCCTCAGAAGCAAGTTCTTCAGACGACGGCACGCCGACTGAGATTCCAACAGACGACGGTACGCCCGTCGACGATCCGCCAATGCCCGACGACGATCAGCCGCCAGGACTTGTGGATGCTGCTGCCGGCGATGATGGGCCACCGGGTTTTGTGGCGAGTGCAGACACGGCGGCGTCGTCCGACGAGTCGCTGGACAAGACGTTGCGCAGCTTTGAAGGACTGCTTGATGAAAGACCTCTCGAAGATGTGCCGCCAATTCCGGTGATGGGGGAAATTGGGTTCGACGAGACTGGACCGAAACGACCAGCACCGCGCGTCGTGGATGTTGCCGCGCGGCTCGCAGATACGTTCGAGGAGATTCAGTTCGACAATACGCCGCTCAACGATTTTTTGCGGTTCGTCGCCAACTTTAGTACCATTCCGATCACGCTTGATCCAGACGCGCTCCTTTGGCTGGATGCCACTCCGCAGACGCCGGTTTCTGCGCATCGGAAGGTGGCCACGGTTCAGTTATTGGTGCAAACCGTGGTGGAATCTGTTGGGCTGACAACACAAGTTGTGGATGATCAGCTGCTCGTAACCCTGCCTGAAGAAGGTATGCATGGAAAGACGTACGAAGTTAGCGATCTGGCCGAATCGGACGCTGAACTTCAGGTGTTGGCCGGACTCGTGGCTGATCTGGTCGCCCGCGATTCGTGGCAGTCAGCCGGTGGGCTGGGTTCGATCGTCGTAAGCGACGAGGGGCTGACGATTCACCAGACCACAGCCCGTCATCGGCAAGTTCTGCGGTTTCTCGAAAAACTACGTATCGCTCGAGGGCTCAGCCCTGTCAGCAGTTTTCCCGTCGCCAACTTCGACCTCGCATCGCCGTTCGCGCGCGCCGGAAGACACCTTGAGAAGAAGATTGCGATCAATTTCTTCCAGCCTACGCAACTCGATCAAGTGACCGATCGTTTAGCAAAAATCGCTGAATGTCAGATTCTGATCGACTGGCAATCGTTGCATCAGGCAGGCTGGAATTCGGACACTATGGTGACGTTGACCGTCAGCGATACTCCACTCGGCAAGGTGCTGGGTGATTTGCTCGAACCCATGGGATTGGGATATCGTAGCGTGGACGCTGGCTTGATTCAGATCACGAGCGTCGAGCGGTTGAGGAACAAGATTGAATTCGAGGTCTACCCGATCAGCGATCTGCTCGCCCGTCGCGCATCGGCGGCGGAGATCATTGCTACTTTGCGCGAGGCGATAGGTGCCGAGAGGTTTTCTGACCGTGGAGGCCCTGGCCAGTTAGCATTTGATCAGCACAGCGGCGCGCTGCTGGCCGCCTTTCCGCAAGAGAATCAGATTGTCCTGGAACAGTCACTGGCGGAACTGCGCGCCAAAACGCCAAAGTAATCAGCCGACCTGGCCACGACAATCGCCGAGATATCTCAGCTCGATCGACCAATTCGAGGGGCTACCCAATGATGTCGGTTACGACTTGACCTCGAAAATGGCTTCGACTTCCACGGCTGCACCTGTCGGCAGGGCGGCAAAACCCAGAGCACTGCGGGCGTGGTAGCCATCACCCTCCTTGCCGAAAATCTCATGGAGCAAATCCGAGGCTCCGTTGATGACCAGGTGCTGATCGGTGAAGTCTGGTGCCGAATAGACGCACCCCAGCAACTTGATGACACGGAGGCCATTTAACGTACCATGTTCGTCGTGCACGGAACGCAAGATCTTGGTAGCACAATCCTTGGCCGCTTCGTAACCTTGTTCAACCGAAATGTTGCTTCCCAAAATGCCCTTAAGATCGCTTGTATGCCCCGACGTAATCAGATGATTGCCCGAGCGAATGCACAGGTTGAGATATCCAGGCTTCAGTTCCGGAAATGTCAAGCCAAGTTCTACGGCGCGCTGTTCGGGATCCATCACAAGTCCTTTATCAAGAAGTCCAACTGGCAGAAGATTTCGACATTTTAACAGTGGCAGAGCCAATTGCGAGTCGACTGAGCCACAGTTGCCTACACTTTGTTTCGAAACCGATAGCCCAGTTGCTTGTCCGCGTGCTGGTCAGGCGAACTCAAGTTGCCGTCGCCGGTTCACCCGCTTCGATGGTGACACCGACCGCATCGGCGATCTTTCGGCATTTGACCATCGTCGCGTCGAACTGTTCAAAGGTCAGCGACTGGTATCCGTCGCTGAGCGCCGTCTCCGGACTAGGATGGACTTCCAGGATCAGGCCATCGGCGCCCGCTGCGATTGCCGCCGCCGCCATGTCGGGAACCAGATAGGTATGACCGGTACCATGGCTTGGGTCGATCACGACTGGCAAATGCGTCTTCCGATGGAGGTACGGCACACTCGCCAAGGGCAGTGTGAAGCGGGTGTGCCCCTCGAACGTGCGAATGCCACGTTCGCACAGCATCACGTTCGGGTTACCTTCATTGAGGATGTATTCGGCTGCCAACAGCAGTTCGTCCATCGTCGCGCTGGCACCACGTTTCAACAGTACCGCGCGATGACTCTTTCCAACCGCCTCAAGCAAACGATAGTTTTGCATGTTTCGCGCGCCGACCTGCAGTACATCGGCGTACTTTGCGACTAGGTCCACGTCATCCGTCGACATCACTTCAGTCACAACGGCGAGACCTGTTTCTTCACGTGCCAGTGACAGTAGTTTGAGCCCTTCTTCCTTCATGCCCTGAAAGCTGTAGGGACTGGTTCGCGGCTTGAACGCGCCGCCGCGCAGTGCTGTGGCACCGGCAGCTTTCACTGCGTGGGCAGAACTGACAATCTGTTCTTCGCTTTCCACTGAACAGGGGCCCGCGATCACGCCTAGGCTGCCGGCACCAACGCGGAGGCTGCCGGCAGTGACCATGGTCGGTTCAGGCTTCACCTCGCGACTAGCGACTTTGTACGGTGCCAAAATGGGCATCACCTCGGCAACGCCAGCGCCGCTTTCCAGCGACTCTTTCATCTCCTCACGTTTTTCGCCGATCGCCGCAATCACGGTGCGTTCCGTGCCCACGATCACATGTGACTTTAGACCTAACGCCTCGACACGTTGGATCGCGTGATTGACCTGTTCTTGCGTGGCATCCTTCTGCATTACGACGATCATCGAAAAAATCTCCTTCGTGGCGAAATAGGGCGGTAGTTTGGCGATCATCTGTTTGTCCCGGTGAAAATGCGTCTCGCCCGACGACATTCCTCAGGAACAACAAAAAAAGCCCTGAGGAGTGGGTCCTCAGGGCTTTGGAAAAATCCTTGGTAGGATCGAGGCTAACCACCTCTTCCGGCCCTTCGTCCCCGAAGGCTAAAAAAGAACCAGAAATAGGTAAACAGGTTATTTTGCATCGATCCGCCTCAGTGTGAATGTTGCTGTTATTATGAGTTGAAACTGCCGATTTGCAAGGGTAGAAGTTTGAACAGGCCGCCTGCGAACGCTCGATAGGGCAGGGGAGTCAGGGGAAATTCATCTCTGGCCCCGGTCGCCGGCACTTTTCAGCACAGTCCTTCCAAGACCACAATGGCGTTGAAGGTCGTAATGCGGCCTTGGTCCAAATCAACTCAATCGACGTGCCAACTCCATCGGAATCGACAATGACAAGCTACATCATTGACCGGGAAGAATGCTCGCACCACCAGATTTTTCCGGGCGTGACCATTGAAACGGTGGCCGGCAATGGAATGATGTTGTCCTATGTGAGCTTCGAACCGCAGGCGATTGTCGAACCCCACAGCCACCCTCACGAACAGATGGGGCTACTGCTGGAAGGCGAGCTGCGTTTCACGATCGGCGACGAGACGACACTGGTAGCCCCGGGCCAAATGTGGCGGATCCCGGGCGGAGTGATGCACGGCTGCCAGGCCGGTGACCAGGGTGCCAAAGCGATGGATGTCTTTCATCCAATTCGTAAAGACTATCTTTAAGGCTCACCCATCACTTTGCCTCCCATTTCCCGGTCAACGACCTCCCTTTCTCCCCTCTGCCCGCCAACCCTCGATTGTCCTCATCCGCTCCGATTGCTAGAGTTACAGCGTGGCAACTGCTCTGCCATGTTCGTGTTGCCAATGTGCATTTTTGGTGAGCCGATAAATAGTCCCAATGGGATCCAGTTTTAGGTCGAGTTCGCGCGTATAGCTAACGTGCCGTGGCCATGTGCTCCGGTTTCCTGTTAGATCACGTTCCTCTCGATCCAGGTTCCCCCGTATTGACTGCGGGCTTTCACAAAATTCATTGCCACGGCATTGCGGTGGAGGAGTTGTCATTTTTATGTACGGCCCCGGCCTTACAGCCGGTATAGATCATTGGCGGTGGGGACGACATGCGATCTGAGCACGGTGATTTTCAAGGTAGAAATTGGTCCGATTTCATAGCGTAG
>JASLPZ010000220.1:0-250 GCA_030744725.1 Pirellulaceae bacterium | reverse complement strand
TGTGACATTGTCCAACTGACAGGCTCTCTGGTTTTGTACAAGACACATTTGTAGGCCGTGAATCAGCGAATCGCACTTCCGGCGACGTTCAAAACCAACACCTCCGTCGGGCGGACGGTATCGCTGACCCTGTTGACAGCCCATGCGAATAACAGGCGGTTGTATTCAAAATGTCAGACTTGGCTACCAAACGCGAACAATTGCTCGAGTCGATCGCGCGTCTCGGAAAATGTGCGATTGCGTTTTCTGC
>JASLPZ010000021.1:15758-35967 GCA_030744725.1 Pirellulaceae bacterium | reverse complement strand
TCGACAACGAAGACAAGATCGCCAACGGCTTGCAGCACTTCCGCCACAACAACCACGAAGTCATCGTCTTCCATACAATGGACGACGCTGAGTTGACGTTTCCCTACGATCGCCTGACGCGTTTCAAGGACATGGAAGGAGCGGGCCGAGTTGTTGCGAATCCCAAAAGCCTCCGCCGACAGTACCTGGAACGGATCAAAGGATTCACCGAACGCATCAAGAACGACTGCTTTGAACGCAAGATCAGCTACAATCTAGCCAACACGACGGCACCTTACGATCGCTTCCTCGCAGCCTACCTTGATAAGCGATCACGGATTGGATGAGTCATGGATTTTCTGCACTTTGGGTTGCTGCCGTACTTCCTGCCGCTGGCCGCGATTCCGATCATCCTGCACCTGCTTACGCTTCACCGCCTGAAGACGGTGGAATTGAGCACGTTCCGCTACCTGTTCGACAGCTATGTGCAACAGCGGCGACGGATGAAGTTCTTAGAATGGCTAATCGCCGCTCTCCGGACCGCGTTTCTGTTGCTGTTGATCTTGGCCGTCTCGCGGCCCGTCGTGAAGCACTGGAGCGCGCTCTTTGGCGGTGGTGGATCGGGCCGTGATGTGGTCCTGCTGATCGATGGCTCGGCGAGCATGAACGCGGTCACCGACGGAATGACGTCACTCGATCGAGCCAAACAAGCGGCGAACACCGTGGTGGATCGTCTGCGTGTTGACGACCGGGTCACCGTGCTGCGTGTCGGTTCCAAGCCCGAGGAGATCTGCAATCGCTTCTCATCCGATGCCGAAGCCATCCACAGCGAGATCGAGAATGTGAAGGCAACACCGTCGCGTGCGAACCTGTTCGCAGCTTTCTCGTATCTGTTTGGTTCGGAAGGACGCAAGCTGAACAATCCGGCGCTTTACTTATTCAGCGATCTGCAATCCAGCGGCTGGCGCGAGTTCACGGAATCAGACACAGGGAGCCTGGTGCCAGCCGACACGGAGATGATCGTCGTCAACGTTGGTTCGAATCAGGAAGTGACAAATGCCGCCGTCGTCGGCCAAGCGCCCGAGGATCTGAAAGCAATCGTTGGCCTGCCAATCAAGCTGCAGCCGCGTGTCGTGAATCACTCGGAGACCGAATCGCAAGATATTCCGGTCAGCATCTTCATCGACGAAAAGGAGATTGCTCGCACAACGATTTCGCTCAAACCGGGTGAATCGGGTGAAGCAGAAGTCATTTACACGCCCGCCGAAGATGGCGTGTTGCGCGGTCGCTTCGAGATTCCCTCGGATCGATTTTCCGCCGACGACCAGTTTCTGTTCACCCTGACTGTCGTCCCGCAGGTCCGTACGATTCTTGTCAATGGCAATCCTGCGGACCAGCCTTTAGAAAACGAAGGGCTCTACCTTCGCACGGCGATTATCGCCACCGAGCCACAACTTGACGTCGAACAACCCTCGGGTGCCGATGAAGCCGAATCAGACCTTGTTCTAGCGGCAGAGCGGCGATTCGTACGTTCGTTGGCCGTGGAAGACATTCCACAGCCGAACGTCAACGCCGAGGTGTTGCATGACGCTGACGTCGTGATCCTGGCCAACTGCGGCGCGTTAAACAAAGCGCAATTCAAACTGTTGCGTGAATTCGTCGCGGGCGGAGGTGGTTTGTTGATCTTTCCAGGTCAGCTCGTGAATCCGGATATCTACAGCACCCAGTTTTTTCCGTCGCCCGAGATACCGGATGAAGAGTTCATTGCTGCCAAGATGCTTGCAGTCGCCGGCGACGTCAATAACGCGGACACCTTCAAACAGCTCGGAGCGATCGATTTCGCCCATCCGATCTTCTCGGTTTTTGCGGGCGGCGAGCAACGTTACTTGACGAAAGTGAACGTCTATCGCCGGTTCCCCATCGAGTTGCCGGAAGATCGTGGCAACAGTTGGCCGCTGGTCGAGTTTGAAGACGGATCGCCCGCAGTGCTCGAAAGCGCCTACGGCAACGGCCGCGTTCTCGTCAGCGCATTTCCGCTAAATACGAAGTGGACCAACTTGCCGATGAAGCCGGAATTTGTCCCGCTGGTCTTGCGAATGATCGGCCACGTCAAAAGGCTCAATGACGTCAACGGCCCCTCGGTCGTGCCGGCCGATGGAGTCGCCGAGTTTGTCGTCTCGCAACACTGGGCACCAGCTTCTGGCAAGGTCACTGACATCGCGGGCCGCATCACGCCTGTTGCCTTCCAACGGTCGAACTCTCAATTGGTGGGAGCGTTCGATAGGACCATCGAACAAGGCTATTACAACTTGGACGTGCGCGGAGGCCGCGCCGAGCAACCGCATAATGGCGGAATCAGCTTCGCCGTGAACCTCGCTCCGGGTGAATCCGATTTCTCGCGGCTGACCGGTCCACAACTGGGCGAGATGCTGCCGACCGCGAAAATCACAACGGTGGATGCTTCGGCCGAAGCACAACAAACCTACGGCAACATTGGTGACGAACGAGAGATCTGGCGTCCGCTGATCTTCTTGACCTTCATCGTGATCGGAGTTGAGTTCCTTCTGTCAACGCTAGGCGGTCACTTGAGTGGCGACGAAGATACGCCAACAACTGGTCAACGGCTCCGCGATATCGCTGGCGGCCGGTTGGTTGGACAGATGACTGGTGCGGGATTCCGAGAGCAGACGGAGGCGGTGGGAGCGACGAATGACGTGGGTAATGACGAAGGACGAAATACCCAATGACGTGGGTATTTCATCATTGGGCCCGAAGTCACGACATGAAGGAGTATGACAAATGGCAAGCGACACAGCCCAACATAGCAGCTCCGAGGTTTCGCCCCTTTCGCTCAGTATCGAGCGTCTGATCTTCAAGACGCGCAGGCTGCTCCGATCGACCTGGGTCGCCACCGGGT
The DNA here is from genome assembly GCA_030744725.1 of Pirellulaceae bacterium. Lineage (GTDB taxonomy): Bacteria > Planctomycetota > Planctomycetia > Pirellulales > Pirellulaceae > ARS98. The sequence continues at coordinate 33,071 of JASLPZ010000021.1, read as the reverse complement.
CAGCTGTTGCGGTCGGCTTGTTCTTCACGACGCTCGCGTTGGTCGCGTTATTTGATCTTGCTCTCCCATTGTGGCCTGCATTCCGTTTGGCGGGTTTGCTGTTGGTCACCGTACCAACGCTCGGCGTGACGTTTATCGGCGTTGTTCGTCCATTGGTGCGCCACTTGACGCAAGTCATGGTCGCTCGCCGCATCGAGCAAGAATTACCAGGCATCCACAACCGGCTCGTGAGTTGCATCGATCTGTCGCGCAACGGACAGCACGAGCATTCGCAGTCGTTCCACCATCGTTTGATTCACGAAGCGCACGATCGCGTTAACGATTTCCATCCGCGGCGCGTACTCGATTTGCTGAGCCTTCGCCGAGCGAGCATTTTCGCGGCGGTCGGGGTCGTGGGTTTGCTGATCGCGCTGGCCGTATTCTCAGACCGTTTGCCCATCGCCATCTCGCGAATTTTCTACCCATTTGCCGACATTCCTCCGGCTTCTGGCGTCTTGTACGACGTCTTGTTGGACGATCAAACGGAGCCCGCCGATTACGACACTTTGCGCGGCGACGATGTCAACTTCACCGTCGTGCTCAAGCAAGGCGAAGTTGATCCCCCCGGCAGTCGTGATTCGTTACAGCTCGATATTGACACCGTCGATGATGAAGGCCGTCGCAAGAAGCTGCGCTATGACTTCGCGGAGCTCGAAGACAACACGACCTTCTTCAAACTGACCGGTATGCAGCATTCCTTCACGTATCGCGTCCGAGGTGGCGGAACTTGGAGCAAGCAATACAAGGTCACCATGTTGGATCGTCCGCGTATCGTTGGCTTACAAACAGCGGTTCATTATCCAAAATACATGCGCATCCCCGAGCCACGTTTCAGCCGAGCGCAGACGGCGGATGTGAGTGGCCCCATCGAAAGCACGGTCAAAGTTACTGTTCAGGTTGAAGGGGATGCGTCGGAAGGCGAGATCGAATTGCTCCAGCGACAGTCTAAGCTCGTCGAGGTCCTTGATCGGCCGGAGCGGGTCTGGTTCCGTGATGAAATGCCCAGCGGAGCGAAACCGCATGGCACCTGGGAGTACGACGAAGAGTTGATTGGCTCGCGAGCCCACAGCGATCCCGCGGCGGGCGAGCAGCACAATCACGGTTTCGAAGCTGCTCCGATTGGGTTTGAGGTAAGGCCGCGTCAAAGCCTGTTTGTGGAAGTGTATCTGCAGCCTGAGCAGATGCCCGAAACCGTGATGCTCAAATTCCACGACGGCACCAACTGGGAGCATCGAGCATTCTGGGGCGAAGACAAGATCGCAGAAGGAACGATCGACACCCCCAGTCGCCGCGACATGGGCGAGTTGCCATCTGGCGGAAAGCTCGTGCGGCTTGAAGTACCCGCCAAAGTGCTCGACCTGGAAAACAAACGCATTCACGGCGTGAGCTTTGCTTTGTTCGGCGGTGAAGCTTTGTGGGGAGCAACCGGATCGCTGCCGCCGGCGCGAAAGCGTGTGAACGAGCTCGTGGTCACCGAGTCGTTCTTGCTGTCGGCCCAAGCGTCGGTCGACGAGAATGAGACCATCGCCAAGACTTGGTCCGGCGAGTTTCCGCTGCTCAGAAATGGTTTTTTTCGCGTCGTGCTGCGGAACAAGTTGAACTATCCGAACCAACGAATGCAAGAAGGAAAAGTCACCGCGATTCCCGATAATCCACCACAGGTGGTGATCGAGCGGCCGGGCCAGGATCTCTTGGTCAGCAAGCCTGTCAAGGTCCCGATTTATATTTCGGCGTACGACGACTTCGGCCTTGACGACATCGTGATCTCGGTGCAGCAGGGCGAGTCCGGCGCGTTCCAAGGACGGCCCGTTAAGCGGTACGAGGAGCAAAAACGAAGCGAGACGACCGTCGTCACGCTCGACCTTGAAAAGGAAGGATTAAAGGTTGGTGAGAGTCTGCTTTATCGCGTCGAGGCTCGCGACCGCCGCGGGCAAAGCGCGACGACGAAGGACTATGTCATCCGGATGGCTGAAGACGACAATGCTGCCGATCGACAGCTTGCGCAACAGACGGAGCGAACGGAGACGTTTGAAGAGAAACTAGTGAAGTTGATTGCCGAGCAAGCGAAAGTGCAAGAGGCGGTCGAGCGTGTCGCGGAAAACTACAAACCGCTCACCGAGAAGGTCGAGCAAGCCAAGGTCGAAGCGGCCAGAGTCGCGGAGGCTCAAAAGGCGGTCGATCCCGAACAGCCCGTCGAGACGAAACCGATCGAGTTGGATGAGGAATCCCAGAAAGAGCTGGAATCGCTGCGCGGCGAACTCGCCCAGGTCATCCAGCAAGAAGACAAGAATATCAAACTCAGCGAAGAACTCGGCAACGAAGTGAAGGCGTTGGCCGAACATGCTGGCAATCTCCAGATGCTGCCGCCGGAATTCGCCGAGCAACTGAATAACGCCCAGCAAGCCTTCCAGGAAATGGCGGTCCAGCCGATGCAGGCGTTGCGCGAGTTGATGAACCAGTCCGCCCAGCCGCAGCAATCAGATCCCCAACTTCCAGAGGTCCAGCGCCAAAGCGATCAGGTCACGCAGAATCTCGAGGATCTTCAAACGCGGATGGAAGCCCTGGCGAAAGCCCAACGCGAAGCGGAAGACGATGTCGAGCAGGCGTTGGCGGATCTGCGAAGCGATCTGCTGCAGCAGGATGCCGAACTGACCGCCCGCGATTTGGCGGACCTTCGAGACTTCATCGAAGCCATGAAGAAGGATCTCGACATCCTCAAAGGGACTCAGGAAGAACTGATCTCGGACAACGAAAACAAGCTCTCCGATCGCATGTTCGAAAAGCTGCTGGAAGAACAGAACGAGCTGGACGAAGAGTCGATGGAGCGTCTCGCCGACGCCCGGGAACTGCAAGACTTGGAAGCCATGCGTCGCCTGCGATCGCCGAACTTCCCGTCCCGCCCCTACGATCCCGAACGTGACTCGAACTTGATCCCGCCCAAGGAACAAGACACGGAGGAACCGGAAGGCGAGGGCGAAGACGAAGAAAACAACGATGGCGAAGATGGGGAGGAGAACGAGGCGATGGAGGAAGAGCCGCCGCTGTTCATGCCCGTGCTGGGCGGTCCGCAGCCCAAGCTGGACGAACGATTCAAAGAGAAGATGCGAGCCGTCGCCAAGAAGAAAAAGAAGAAAGGTGATTCCGACGGCGAAAACGACGAGCAGGAGGAATTACGATCTCGCCAGTTCCAACGTCTCGAGGAATTAGACATGGCGGCGCAAGCGCTCGCATCCGATGAGCAATCGCTGGAAGAGATGTTCGAAGCGATGCAGGCGGCGATGCCCAGCGAATCGTCACTGACTCCAGAACAAATGGCGCAACTTCGCGAGATGATGAACGGCAAAAACCAGCAACAGGCTCGAGCCATGTTTGAGCGAATGCAACAGATGATGGCTCAGGCGATGCAGCAAGCAGGACAAGAACCCACCCAGGCCCAACTGCCGATGCCGTCAGCTCTCAGCCCCATCGGCAACCAGAACGGCGTCATCGGTGGCGTCGAGCAGATCATTGTCGACCTGGATGACTTTGATTTAAACGCTCGCGTCGTGATCATGAAGATGCAACCCAAAGCGCGCGAAGAGCTATTGCAGGGCCTGCGTGAAGAAGGACCGGAAGGCTATCGCCAGTTCATCAGAGATTATTTCCGCCGATTGACAGAGGTGCAAAGTAGTAAATGAGATTAATGGAAACGTTTCTCAAATCGATTGGCGTCAGTGAAGAGATCACTGCCGACCTCGAACATGTGCAAGTCGCTTTTCAGCGTCCGGCGGTGTTTTGGGTTGGGTTGTTGTTGCTGATTCCGGTGGCCTATTTCGTTTATATTCGGCAGCGCGACAATCTCGGCACGGTACCGAAGCGGTTTCGTGTGGCATTGAGTGTAATGCGGGTGGCCATCCTGGCGGTTCTGATCACAGTCGCGTCAGGGCCCTATCTGAAGATCGATCATCGGGTCACTAAGAAGCCAATTTTTGCCGTGCTGTTCGATTCGTCACAGAGCATGAAATTACCGGCCGGACCGTTTGCATCCGACCAAGAACTGCTTCAAGCTGCCAGGGCGGCAGGCTATGAAACGGACGAGGGCGTAATTGACGCAGAAGTGCGTAAGGCATTGAATCGTATCGATCGTGCCGAATTGGCTCAGGCGGCGGTTCGCAGCGCAGATGAATCACTGCTAGTGCCCCTGCAGGAAGAGTACGAGATTCAGTATTACAACTTTGCTCGCAAGGCGACGCTGCTCGCATTCGACCCGTCTGGCGACCCGGCGACGGAGATCGCAAGCGGTGGAACTTCGTCAAGGATTGGTGAAGCAATCTATCACGTATTGGAAGAAGCGGCTGGCCAGCAAGTCGCCGGGATGCTGCTCCTTTCCGACGGCCAAAACACGGGTGGCCATTCTCCTTCGCAAGCCGCTCGCGCCGCAGCGGATGCGGGTACTCCAATCTTCGTCGCTCCGGTGGGATCGAGCGAGCGTCAGCAAGACGTTTCGATTGTCGACGTTTACACATCGGGTTTGGTCGCGGTGGGAGATACCGTCAGCGTCCACGTGGCGCTCGAATCGCAAGGTTTCGACGGCAGGCCGGTGAAGGTCGAGTTGAAGGACGGCGAGGAGCTGCTCGACACGAAGGATGCGGTCGTGCGGGATGCTGAACATCAACACATCGAACTGACGTTCGAAGCGAAACGCTCGGGGGCTCGTTATTTGACCGTCAATGTCCCTCCGCTTGAGGAAGAAGTTGAAGAGCTTAAAGCCAACAATGTCGACACGGCATTCGTCCGGATCAGCGAAGAGAAGCTGAAGGTTCTATTCATCGACGGGCTGCCGCGGTGGGATTTCCGTTTTATCAAGAACGCCATTCGCCGAGACAATGGATTGGCGGGACGTACCGAAGACGTTCCCGACATTTTGCTGGAAACGGAATGGCGTAGGTTGCCGACGGACCAACAGGCGGCTGTGTTGCCGCAGACGCTCGAAGAACTTGCGGCCTATCACACGATCATCTTGGGAGACGCTTCGCCGGAGATGTTGAGTGCCGACTTCGTCAAGCTGCTCGGCAAAGCGGTCCGCGATCGCGGCGTTGGGCTGGTTGTGGCAGCTGGCACACAATCGATGCCGCACCGATTCACGAGAGCCTTCCGTGACCTGTTGCCTGTAAAACTCCGACGAAACACGGCTGGGATCGAAGCGCCTGTTTACAATCCGTTTCAAATCGAGATCAGTCCGGATGGCGTGATCCACGAGACGATGCGATTGTACGACGACCCAGGACGTAACCAAAACGTATGGGGACAGATGCCGCCTTATTATTGGTGCGCTGCCGTTGAACAACCCGCTCCCGCGGCGACTGTGCTGGCGTGGAATCCCAACGTCGAAAACTCGTTCGGCAAGATGCCGTTGATCGCGTTCCATTATGCCGGCGATGGCAAAGTGATGTTCGTCGGAACCGATTCGACTTGGCTGTGGCGGCAAAACGTCGGTGACCGGTTCTTCTATAAGTTCTGGGGACAAGCTCTCCGGTTCGTAGGTCGCCGCGACGATTCGGCGGGCAAGAAGAGCTACGTCGAAGTCCGACCAGTCCGTGCTCAGCCCGGCGAAGATGCCCAAATCGAATTGATGGCCTTTGGTCCGGACGGCACTCCAATCAAATCACCGACGGTCAAGCTGTCGCTGCTCGGCCCCGGGTCGCGCCAGACGGTTGAACTGACGGCAGACAAGAATCGCGAAGGCCGTTACAAGGGCAAGTTTACTCCTGAAGATCCGGGCGTGCACCGCCTGGTGTATCAACCAACGGGCGGCGGTGATCCGGCGGAAGCGACGATCCGAGTTCTGGTCGCTCCTGAAGAGTACCGCCATCCCAACCTGAATCGACCGACGCTGGAGTTGCTCGCCAGCGCGACCGGTGGCAAAGTCTTGAAACTCGACAGCTTTGGTGAGATTCCCGAAAAGTTGGCTGGCGAACCAGAACTCAAGCAGCTGCATCACGAAGCCAGTATCTGGGACAATTGGTTGACGTTGTCGATTCTCGTGTTGGTCTATTCGTTCGATGTTGGCATACGACGCATGATGGGACTTTCTTAAAGGTGTATTTCGTTTAACCGCGCGCCGGCGGGAAACGCCCTCGCCGCTGGCTCGCGGTCAGACGTCAAATCGAAGGAAACCATGAATCGAATCCAGGCACTAACGTCCTCGCGACTCATTGCATTTACCTTGGTACTGGCATTGTTGACAGTCCCCTGTGGTTCCGAATGCGACTCGGTGACTTTCGCCCAGGAGGCTGCAAAGCTGGACTCGGCCGAGATCCTTACCGAGAAGCGCGTTGTCGAGCGAGTCACCACGGCAGTTGACCGGTCGCTGGAGTATTTGGCCGCTCAGCAGAGGCCCGATGGTGCCTGGGATGGCAATAACGCCCCGAACGCGCTCGCATTGTTGGCTTTTATGGGACGAGGACACGTGCCCGGTCGTGGACCGTATCGCGATGTGCTTGAGAAGGGGAAGAACTTCATTCTCCGCACGCAGAACGACAACGGTGTGTTCGTGCCCCAACGCGCCGCCGGATCCGGGCCGATGTACCAACAGGGTCTCACCACGTTGGCGATGGCGGAAATGTATGGAATGGATCCCGATCCAAAGCTGGAAGAGGCTCTTCGCAAAGCCGTCGATCTGCTCGTTCGTTGCCAGTCCAACAAGGGCGGCTGGCGATATCAGCCGAAAAAGGCAGACGAGGATCTCAGTGTGACGGTGATGCAGATTGTTGCCTTACGTGCGGCGAACAATGCAGAGATTCCCGTGCCTGTGGAGACCATCGAAAAGGCCGTTGGTTACGTCAAATCGTGCCATCACAAAAATGGCGGCTACGGCTATCAGAAACCGGAACAGCGACCACCAACCAGCGCGGCCGGCATCGTTTCGTTGCAACTGCTCGGTAGGCACAAGGACGAGACGATCCCAAAATCGCTCGATTACTTAGCCGGAATGCCCGTCGAATGGGGCAACGGTGGAGGAATTTCTTACTACTACTACTTCCACTACTACGCGATCCAAGCGAATTATCAGGCTGGGGGAAAGTACTGGGCAAACTGGCATCCACGCGTGCGCGAGTTATTTCTCGACAGACAGAACGTCAACGGCAGTTGGGATCTTCCGGGCGGATCGGAGAAGGCTAATGTGGTCGGCCCAAACAAGGTCTATTGGACTGCGATGGCCTCGCTGGTCCTTGAGATCTACATGCACTTTTTGCCTGCGTATCAAAGGTAACAGGATGTTTAGCAGGATAGAGTCTAGCTTTGGGACATGCGCGCTCGGTGCGCGTAGTTTTGCCAGCGACGCGCACCGACCGCAGGTTGGTCGGGGAGCGTACCAAATACGGGTACGTTCCCTATTTGGCTGCGGCACTGCCGCGATTGGACTCCCAATCGTACTGGTTGTCGCTGCCAGCATCGTTGAGGCGCGCGCCGCCGAAAAAGCCGGTTCCATCAGCGGCAGGATCGATGCATCGGCCGGCGCGGCAACATCTGTGGCCGCTGTCAATCGCGCCGACGGCAAGCGACTGCCCGGAAAGTTCGATCCAGCAACGGGCAGCTTTAAAATCACGAACTTGCCGCTTGACGCAACGTACGACGTCATCATCGACTTCGCTGGCGCTCGCCTCGAGGGTATCAACCTCAAGGTGCCGCCTTCGGACTACGTCGAGGAACAACCGCTGTCCGAAGAAGACATCGAAATCATTCGCGAGAAGGCCAGGCGGATGAATAAGTTCGAGGACGTTGTCGAAATCAGAACAATTCAAGGCAACATCCAGCACGCCGCTGTCTTTTTGAACAAGCTGCGGACGCGGCCATTCTTTGGCTCCAAGCCAGGCGAGGTTGTTTGGCGAGCTGAGTTATGGCATTTCGAGAAGCCGGAGGAGACGTGGGTGAAGGATCAGGACGAGTTAGCTATCATCCTGTATCGCCAACGCATACAATCCGTGGATTATGCAGCGAAGTCGCACACCTTTGACCAATCGCTCGGCGGAATCGAACTGACCCACGAGCAATCCAACATCGACCTCGGCGAGACACCACCGCCGATCGCGAAACGGGGAATTCATTTCCGCGTTACAAAGATGGAAGCCTCGAAAGGACCGGTAGAGAAAAGCTCGGAATCGCTTCAACCTATTTCCAATGGAGGGTGAACTTATGTACCGCCCGCTACGCTGCACGTCGCTCGTCCTGTTGATCGTGTTTGGATTGGTTGCTTCGTCATTTGCCCAGCGGAAGGTCGGTACGATCGGCCCTCCGCCTCGCAAGAACCCACAACGCCAGACATCCGCCGAGGGTTTTCCGCCTTTGCCGTTGCCTGTGACTCCGCTTCGGCGCAGCGAACCGAAAGCGGAGCCGTCGCCGCCGTTGTTTACGGCGAAGCTGATCTATGGTGACGATCAGGACTACATGCCCAATCCCGGCGATGTAGACAATCTGATGCGTCATGCGCGCTATGAGCTGGGTTTGTGGTACGGCTGGAAGGTGTTGAGCCTCAAGGAGCTCGTTGCGCTTCACAAGCAAGGCAAGCGATCCAAGCTTCCTATGCTGCAAATGACAGGTTACGAAGCATTTGAGCTAACGTCCGATCAGCGCGAAGCGCTGCGGCAATATGTGCTCGACGGAGGCACTTTGTTCGGTGATGCGACCTTGGGTAGCCCCGAGTTCACTCAGTCGTTCCGCAACGAAGTCCGCACGATGTTCCCGGATCGCTCGTTCGATCTGCTGCAGGTCGATCACCCCATCTATCGAGCGTATCACACCTACACGAATGTCCATTACTTCGATGTAGACCAGGGCTACGATTTCCAAACGCAAGGCCCGCCCGAGTTGCTAGGCATGAACGTCGGAACTCGCACGGCGGTCATTCTCTCGCCGCATGACATGTCCTGCGGTTGGGACGAGTTTATCGCGCCGTCATCCAAGACTCGTGTCCCCAACGCGCCTCGCGACAAAGCCATGATCCCGGGCGACGCGATTCGGCTTGGCTTGAACATCGTCAGTTACGTTGCGGCGCTACGCGAAGTAGGCGATATCGAGTCGGTGACTCGGCACGTCGTGGGGCCGCGGAAACGGGCTCGCCAGACGTTCACACTGGCGCAACTTCGGCATCAGGGCGACTGGAATCCAGACCCCAACAGCACCTATCAGTGGCTGCGGCATCTGTCACAAGAATCGAGCCTGTCCGTCGGCTTCGATCTGAAATTTGTCGATCCGGCCGAGCCGAACATTGCAGCTTACCCGTTCCTGTTCATAACCGGCTTCCGCAATCCGAAATTCACCGACCAAGAGAAGGAAGCTCTCCGGAGGCACATCGCGGCCGGAGGGTTCTTGTTCATCAACAATTGCTCGGGATTCCGTGAGTTTGATCAGCATGTGCGGCAGCTGATCGGCGAGTTATTCGCCGATCAAGAACTGTCTGTGATCGATCAAGAGCACGCGATCTACAAGTCTTTCTACAACATCAACGAGATTCGCGATCGCCGATCGGGAACTGTGCGAGTTGCGGAATTGGAAGGCATCACCGTCAAAGATCGGCTGGTCGTTGTCTACTCCAAGAACGACATGATCACGCACCTGAAACAGATCAGCGATCCGTTTGGCAATGGGTTCGACGCCGAATCCTGTCGCCAACTTGCGATCAACCTTGTGTCCTACGTTTTGCAGAATTGAACGAGACAATGAAGTTCGGAGGTGATTATGTCGGTAGGTCAGAATCCTCTTTTACAAACCGGCCAAGCGGCCGAAGGCGATCTTGCCGCGATTAGGAAGCTGGGCGAGAGTCGCAAAAAGTTGAAGTCGGAAATCTCAAAGGTCATCATCGGGCAGGAACATGTCGTCGATGATTTGCTGACAGTAATCTTCTCACGCGGTCATTGCTTGATGATCGGTGTTCCTGGTTTGGCAAAAACGTTGATGGTACGGACGATTGCACAAGCCATTGACCTGGACTTCAACCGCATCCAGTTCACGCCGGACCTGATGCCGTCGGACATCACTGGCACGGAACTGATCGAAGAAAACAAGACGACCGGCGGCCGTGAATTCAAATTCGTCAAAGGCCCGGTCTTCGCCAATATCCTGCTGGCGGACGAAATCAACCGCACTCCGCCTAAAACGCAAGCGGCACTTTTGCAAGCGATGCAGGAGTTGCAAGTGACGGTCAGTGGAAAGACTTATGACCTTCCACAGCCATTCTTCGTGCTGGCGACGCAGAACCCGATCGAACAGGAAGGCACTTATCCATTGCCGGAGGCGCAGTTGGATCGCTTCATGTTCGACATCCGCATCGGATATCCCAAGCCCGAGGAGGAGTTGGAGATTGCAAAGTCCACAACTTCGGATGCCAACATCGAAGTTTCGCGGGTGCTGACCGGTGAGGAAATCACCGAACTGCAACGCATCGTCCGCCGGCTGCCCATCAGCGACCACGTCGGCCGCTACGCGGTCGACCTGGCTCGTTCCACACGTCCCGACGACGAGATCGCACCCGGCTTCACCAAAGAGTATGTAAATTGGGGAGCCGGCACACGGGCCGTCCAGTACCTTGTCCTCGGTGCCAAGGCAAGAGCCGCAATCGAGGGCCAGTACAACGTCACCTGTGATCACGTTCGCACCGTCGCTCCGCTGGTGCTACGGCACCGCATCATCGCCAACTTTCATGCCGAAGCCGACGGTGTAACGCCCGATCGCATTGTCGAGATGCTCGTTGACGTTGTGAAGGAACCGCAAGCGGAAAGCTATGCCTGAATTGAACAGCCGCTTTGGAATGACGGTTTCGTAACATGCCCACAACCACACCCCGCTACAAATACCTCGAACCCCAGGCACTCGGCAAGTTGAAGAACCTGTCGCTGGCTGCGCGGCAGGTTGTTGAAGGTTTCTTTGCCGGAATGCACAAGAGTCCGCATAAAGGGTTCTCAGTCGAGTTTGCCGAGCATCGCGAATACACGCCGGGTGTCGATCCTCGACATATCGATTGGCGTGTGTACGGGCGTCGTGACAAGCTGTACGTAAAGCAGTACGAAGAAGAAACCAGCATGCGATGTTATATCCTGCTGGATACGTCAGCTTCGATGGACTACAAATCGGAGAGCGGTCTTTCCAAGCTCGAATACGCTTCATTTTTGGCAGCCAGCCTTTCCTACTTGCTGGCGTTTCAGCATGATGCGGTAGGTTTAATCACGCTGGACAACCAGGTCCGTGCCCAGGTTCCGCCACGCCAAGGTCCGGGGCATTTACGCGTCTTGATGGAGCGGCTCGAAGCGACCACCGTCGGCAAAGAAACGAAGCTCGGCGACACGTTTCATCAGCTGGCCGAGACGATCAAGCGCCGCTCGCTGGTCGTTGTCCTTTCTGATCTGTTCGATGATCCAAGCGAAGTGATTAGCGGGCTGAAGCACTTTCGCCACAAGAAACACGATGTCATCGTCTTTCAAACGCTTGACCCGGCGGAATTGACGTTTCCCTTCGACGATGTCAGCCGCATCGAGGACATGGAGACCGGCCGTGTGGTCACGAGCGATCCGCGTGCTTTCCGCGCGGCCTATCTTGAAGAAATCACTAACTTCCTGGAAGACGTGCGCGGCGGTTGTTTGGAAGCACAGATCGATCACGTTCTGACAGAAACGAATATCAACTTTGAGACATTCCTTGGAGCCTTCTTGGCCAAGCGACAGATGATGATGGTCTGATAGTAATGACATTCCTCAACCCAATCTTCCTGATCGGCCTTTTCTCGGCTGCCATTCCGCTAATCATTCACCTCAGCCGATCACGACGCACGAAGAAGATCCAGTTTTCGACGACGCGTTTCTTGACCGACCAGTTTCTTCGTTCGTATCGCATGAGTCGGTTGAAGGAGCTGTGGTTGTTGGCGGCGAGAATGGCTTTGTGCGCGTTGCTCGCGATGGCATTTGCCCAACCGTTGATTCAGTCCAGCGGGCAATCGTTTCTGTTGGGTGGGAAGAGCCGAACTGTGGTGTTGGTCGTCGACAACTCGGCGAGTATGGGTTATGTCGAAAACGGTGAAATGCTGCTTGAACGTGCGCAACAGGCTGCCACAGATTTGCTCGACGGCCTCCAAGAAGGTGATCGAGCTTCCATCGTGTTTGCGGGGCGGCGCGATGCCGGTCCGGAAGTTGTCTTTGATGAACCGACGCCGGAACTCGGCGATGTGCGACAGGCCATCGACATGGCACAAGTGGAGAGTCTCGGTACGGACTTGTCGGGGGCGGTCGTTCGCGCGGAAGAACTTGCGCAATCAGGCTCATCTACGACTAGCCGAGAAGTCTACATCCTGAGCGACTTGCAGGATGCCGGCTGGGAGTTGTTGGAAGACAACACTAGCGGTTCGGCCGACGTCAATTTCTTCTTTGTCAGCATCCGCCCGAAGGAGCCTCGCAACCTGGCCGTCACGGCCGTGCAATATGCGGCATCGCGGCCGATGGTCGGTGTTCCTTTTTCGATCAGGCCGCACATACGCAACCAATCCGGTGGAATCGTCGATGGTGACGTCGAGCTATTCGTCGACGATAAGAAAGTCGGCCAACAGCGGCTCGATTCGTTGGCAGGTGGCCGTTGGGCGACGCCGACGTTCTATCACACCTTCGACGACGGCGGCTGGCACAGTGGATTCGTGCAAGTTGCTGATGAATCACTCGCGAACGACAATCGTCGCTACTTCGCATTCGAGGTGCTCGACAGCGTCAAGGTGCTGGCGGTCAACGGCGCCCCCTCCGGTGTCCCGCGACTGGATGAGTTGTTTTTCTTGAAGGCGGCGCTTGGCGCGAGTGCGTCAGGTACCGGCCCCATCGATATAACGACGGCCCTGCCGAACTCGTTGGCCAACAGCGACCTGACGGGAATTCGCGTCGTGATTCTCGCCAATGTCGAATCGCTGCCGTCTCTGGCCGTCGAGAAACTGGAGACGTTCGTCGATCAGGGTGGCAGCCTGCTCGTTTTCTTGGGAGACAAGATCAACGCGTCGTTTTATAACCAGACACTCACTGGCAACAATCGACTGCATGGAGGGTTGTTGCCCGGTCGTTTGACGAACATCGAAGGCGATCCGTCCGCGGAAATTGGTGCGATGCGGATAGGTGATACAGACGAAAGCCACGTTGTCCTCGCGGCATTCGAGGATCGAACGGCCGGCAACTTGGGCAGTGTGACGATCAAAGCGGGTTGGGAGTTCGAGCCGCACGACTCAGTCGTGTTGATGCGCACGAGCACGGGTACTCCGCTGTTGTGCGAACGGTCGTTCGGTAAAGGGCACGTGATGTTGTTCGCCTCGACTTGCGACCGCGACTGGACGAATTTTCCTGTTCGTCCGGCTTATCTGCCTTGGGTCTACCGGCTGGTCGGATATCTGTCGCAGGAACTGATCGGCCCAACGAACTTCTACAACACTGGTGATTCCGTGCCCGTGACCGTCTCAGCGAAGCAGGGCATGTCGCAAATGCTGGTCAAGAAGCCTGACGGAACGATCGGTAACGTCGGCACGACAAGCAACTCGTCTGCGCACTTTTCATTCGACGATACGCGGCAGGTCGGTGTGTATTCGATCTACGCAGCCAGCGCACCGGGCGATGCAGGGATGTTCGTCGCCAATCTCGAGTCGTACGAGTCGGATCTGACTTACCTCGACCAGGTGTTGCCTGACGCAAGTGCAGCCGACTCGACTTCGGACAAGGTGAGCATCGAACAGGGAATTCGAGATGTGCTGCTGCCAGATAGAGCGCTCGTATCGTATGTCGACGATCCAGCGCGGGTCGCCGAAGTGTCGCTTTCAGCTCGGCGCGGAGTGCGGTTATGGGATCTTCTTCTATTCCTGACGTTGGCGGTTGCTCTGTTGGAGCCTTGGTTCGCCAATCGCATTAGTTTACGCCGTATATCGAAACCTAATCGAGTCCTGCCGTCACAGTCGTCGCCGAGAGGACGGCTGAGAGTCGTTTCGCGGGGCAACAGACAATTTGATACTCATTCGGAAGATGCGCCGGAGCCGAACGAGGTTGGAGTGACGTAACTCGCTTAACTCGCTGGACCAATTCACAAAACGACATTAAAGAAACATGCTTGCATCAATAGAATTCGACGGCGTCCGACACGGTTGGCTGTGGTTGGTTTTGATCATCGCAGGTGCTGGCGTGTTGTGCTGGACTTACCGTGGTATCTACTTGCGTTCGGGACGCAACGTAACGTGGGGACTGATGGCTTTGCGAGCGGCTGGTCTGCTGGCGTTGGTCTTGGCAATCGCCAAGCCAACATGGACCGACGACAATGAATCAGTAGACCCGGGGCATTTGGCCGTGGTGTTGGACAATTCGCTCTCGATGTCGCTCGAAGGCCGTTTTGCCAAAGCGACGGTAGCCGTAAATGAACTGCGCGATCAGATCGAATCAGATCGATCCGGACCGCGCGTCGCAGTCGACATCTTCGACCTGACGGGAACGAAGATCACGGGTGACGTTCCGAAGGAACCGCGTCAAGAACGCACCGACTTGGCAAAGGCGACTTCAGAGGCACTCGGCCAACTCCGTTCAAAACTCTTGGTCGGATTGGTGCTCGTCAGTGATGGAGTCGACAACACAGGTCAGGAAGGCGCTGCCCGGTTGGCCGATGCTGGAACGCCAATCCATTCGATCGGATTCCACTCAGACACCGCAGCCAGTCGCCTGGACTTGGAAGTCGGCGAGCCGCAGGCTCCTCCACGGGTCATGGTAGACAATGAGATCAAAGTGACGATTCCTGTCTCTAAGTCGGCGGGGCCTCAGCTTGTCGCGACGGTCACCGTGCGGCGCGGTGGCGAGGAGTTTGCTCGCGAGCGAGTGACTCTGGCGGAGGGAACCGTTGAACAGCTTGCGCCTATCACATTTACGCCGACGGAAGCAGGGAGCTTCGTTTTCACAGCATCAGTCTCGAGCGACACGGGCGAGCAACTGCTGGCCAACAACTCGCGGCATTTTCCCTTGCAAGTCGATGCCGACGCGATTGGCGTGTTGTACTTGGAAGGTTTCTTGCGATACGAATACAAGTACCTCAAGAATCGGCTCGAAGACGATCCCGACGTGAGTTTGGTCTCGGTCGTACGTCGCACCAATCCCGAGCGGGTTGATCTTGCGTCCGGCGAAACGTTAATCACACCCGAACGACTTGAGAACCTCGACCTCGTCATCCTCGGCGACATGGAAGGGGATTATTTGTCTGAAGGCGAGTATGAAGCGTTGAAGAACTGGGTCGACGAAGGACACGCTTTATTAGTACTCGGAGGGTATTATTCGTTCGGCGCAGATGGCTTTCGCAACACTCCGTTGGCCAGCGTGTTGCCGGTTGTGTTTTCCAACGACGGGGTCGAGCAATCTGAAGAGCCTTTCGTTCTGAATCTGACGCAGTACGGGCGGCAGCATCCGATCTTTGAGATTACCGGCGATAGTGTGAACGATCTCGCGTTTTGGAACACGGCGCCTCAACTTCTCGGTTCGAGCCTCGTCGCACGAGCAAAGGCAGGTGCGGAGGTGTTGGCCGTGAATCCCAACATCACGATCGACGGACAGCCCGCCGTCGTGATCACCACGGGACGTTATGGCTCGGGCCGTACGATGGTTGTCACTGCCGACACTACCTGGCGTTGGACAAGGCTGACACGGGTCGCTGGAAAGAGCGACACGCTTTATTCGCGATTCTGGAGTCAGACGATCCGCTGGCTGACGGGCCGCGATATCGAAGAAAAGCGATCGCAACTTGTCGTCAGCACGAACCGCCCAGACTATGAAGTCGGTAAGGAAGTTTCGATCCGCCTGCGTCGGCAAGCAGAGTGGCAATCGGGAGAGGCAGGTCGTGTCGCTGTGGAAGTCGTGGATGGGGCTGGCAAACGTATTCCCATCGAACTCCGTAGCGGATCGGCCGAGCCGAATCTGTTCGTGGCCAGCTTCTATCCGTCATCCAGTGGGCGATTCGAAGTGAATGCCTCGTTGACCAGCGAAGGAAAGACCGTCGCAAATCAAACGGCCGAATTCCTGGTCCATGGCTCCGATTTAGAATTGGCGGACACGGGCACGAATCGATCGCTGCTGAAGTCCATTTCGCAAAAGAGTGGCGGCGTGTATGTGGATGTCGAAGACACATCCAGGCTGGCTGACAGCATAGAGCGCAAGGAACGACGAAACGCCCGCACCGAGCGGACGGAATATTGGGATTCTCCGTTCTTGTTCCTGTTGTTCATTGCCGCTGTTTCCGGCGAGTGGATATTGAGAAGGAAGAACCATTTGGTGTAGTGCGAGTTGCGAATGACAAGTTGCGAATGACGAAACACCCAATGACGAATGATGAAAGAATGTCGATTTCTGAAATCCGAATGAGGTTGACTGTGACTGAACGCAACCTTCTTCATTCGTGCTTCGTCATTGGGTATTTCGTCATACGTCCATAGGAGACGACGATGAGCACAATCGGCGCGTATCCCCAACTTGTTGATCAGTTGAACGAACTCCGTAGACACTGGCGAATCGCAAAAGTGTTGGAGGGATCCCTGCTGGTCGTAGCTGGCGGGGCGGCGGTATTGATCGCACTTGTCGCGGTAGACAATATCTTTCAACTCGGGCTCTTCGGACGCTTCCTGATGGCCTGCATCCTGTGGGGAGGGTTGGGAACGCTGGCCTTCTCGCTCGTGGTTCAACGTTGGCTGGAAGATCGCCGCGAGGATTTCTTCGCCGCCCTCGTCGAAACGAAACATCCTGAACTCCACAACAAACTGATCAACGCACTGCAACTGGGACGCGGTGCGGAGTATGGTTCCCAAGAGATTATCACAGCGATTGTCTCTGACGCTTCGAAAGCAACAATCGATGTCGAGATGGAGGACTGCCTCGATTGGACGCCTGTCAAGCGAGCGGGCATCGGCACTGCCGTTGCAGTCCTGCTTTTCCTTGGTTATGCGATCTTGTTCGCTCCGCGTTTTGCCAACGGGCTGAGTCGTGTCTTGTTGCCGATCGCCAACATTGAACCGTATCGCGCCACGGAGATCGACGAAGCGTCGATCAAACCGTCGGACGGAAAACGCTTTCCGGAAGGCGCCGCGGTCGAAATCACGGTTCGTGTTGGCGGCCACACGATCCCTGAATCGGCGACCTTGTTCCGCAGCACCGATGGCGAAAACTGGCGACCCGTGTTGATGCGGACCGACCGGCGCAGGACAAAGAATGACGCGACCTCGTTTCGATTTGTGGCCGCCGAGGCTGCCGAGAGTTTTCAGTTCTA